>JAIQGI010000003.1 GCA_020072565.1 Terriglobia bacterium | reverse complement strand
CCTTCCTCTTTCAAGTATGCGAGCCAAAACGGCACCTGAAAGAGAATAACCCACCTCAGTCACAGCCAGCACTACCCATGGTGATCTCACTTCATTTTCCTTCTACAGAGTCCCGATTGGCCGGTAAATTTCGCCAAAACCTCGTGCGCAGTGAAAGTAGGGATTTCAACATCTTAGTGTAGAGTCCTCGGCGCGGGAGTGGGTGATTGTGCTTCTGCTCTTCAACCAGGTCGGAAAGGGACGCCAGATGAGAGATCCAAAGACGGCGCACAAGGCCGCCTGTGTTTGCGCGGCAATATTTATGCTTTTGATAGCATTTTGTCTCAAGGCCGATCAATCGTTCGGAACCAAAGCCGGTGTGCAGGTCATGGTTGATCCGCGGGTCGAGCTGATGAGCATCATCTTCCGCCTGGCGGGAAATCCAGAATATTCGCGGGGTCGCGTCCCGTCCTACATTAAGGATATCGACGACTATTTCGGCAGGTATAAAAACCATCCCGCCGTGTTGACGGCCGTGAAGCTGCTGGAACGACAGGGGGTATCGTTCGACGCCGTGATGAGCATGGCGGTCCACATTACCGATGCCGCCGACCTTAAAGAGAAGGTCCCGTTCAACCCTTATCCGGAAGGCCTGGATAAGAGGTGGACGCTCGCGGGAGCGCGAGAGTTTCTGGCCGCGGCGCGGCGCTTCGTGAAGGACACGAATTTCGCGTCGTTCATCGAAGCCCACCAGCCGCTTTATGAGACTGCGGTCTCACGCATGAAAGCAGTGCTGGCAGAATCGGGCCGGATCGATTGGCTGCACGGCTTCTTCGGCGCCCGGCCGGACATCCGGCTGGCCGTCATCCTGGGCATGGTGAATGGCGGCTCGAGTTACGGCGTTCATGCGAGAATGCCGGACGGCATGGAAATCTTTGCCGTCCCCGGCGTCTGGCTCACCGACCTGCAAGGGCAGCCGCGCTTCGACAACACCGTCGTCCCTCTCGTCATGCACGAGTTCATCCACTCCTACACAAACCCGCTCGTGGACGCGCATGAGGCCGAACTCAAGGCCGCAGGAGAAAAAATCTTTCCTTTCGTTGCCCAGGACATGGGAAAACAGGCTTATGGAAACTGGAAAACGATGATGTACGAGTCGTTGGTGCGGGCCAGCGTTGTCCGGTACACGCAGACTTTCGATGGCCCCGAGGCCGCGCGCAGGGCCGTCCAGACGGAGGAATCGAGGTCGTTTCTGTGGGTGGGCGACTTGGCTGATCTGATGGCCGAATATGAAAAAAACAGAGCGCGATACCCGACTCTGGAGGCGTTTTCCCCCCGGATCACCGCGTTTTTCAACGACTATGCCGGCAAGATCGCGCGGAAGATCGCCGATCACGAGCAGCGGGTCGCTGCCCGCTGGGACGCCATCCGGGACAAGGCTCCTAAGATCGTATCCATGAACCCGGCGAACGGCGCCCAGGACGTGGACCCGGGACTGAAAACAATTACCGTCACGTTTGACCGGGCGATGAGGGACGGGAGTTGGGCTGTCATCCTTGTCGGCGGCCAGAACGGTTTCCCAAAGCTCACGGGGCAGGTGTATTTCGACGCGACGCGAAGAATCTTCACCATGCCCGTCGAGCTCAGACCGGATTGGAACTACGAGTTCGGCCTCAATGCCGACAGCAACACGGCGTTCCAGAGTGAAGATGGCGTGCCTCTCATCCCCGTCGTGGTGAAGTTCAAGACGAAGAGGATCTGAAGAGAAGCCTGATTCGCCATGGCCATCGAGTCTCGAACTATGGGATCCCCCTTCGACGTTAAGAAGTGGATTCTACAGACAGGGCCGCGTTACTTCCGCCGGTAGCGCCATCGGCTGTGTTGGAATGCGGACGTCAAGCGGTCACCACGAAACTCTTTTCATGCGTTTCGCGTCTTTCGTGGTTTTCAAATTCCGGTGGAACGGCGCGCGTCTCGGGCGCATACTTTTTCCTTATAATCATCATCCATCGGATGGGAGGGGAACGTTCACAAATGGGGTTCGTTTTTGGCCCCCTGCCTTCGCGCAGATTGGGGCAATCGCTCGGGGTTGATCCGCTGCCACTCAAGGTAAAGGTCTGCAACTGGAACTGCGTTTATTGCCAGCTGGGCCGCACGGTTCCGCTCTCGAATGAGCGCCGCGAATATTCTCCTCGCGCCAGCATCCTGGCCGAAGTTCGTGAGGTGCTGGCTGGACACAAGCCGGGGGCTATTGACTGGGTAACGCTCGTCGGCTCGGGCGAGACCACCCTGCACTCCGGTATCGGATGGTTGATCCGGCAGATCAAGAGCTCGACTGACATTCCAGTGGCTGTAATCACCAATGGCTCGCTCCTGCACCTGCCCGAGGTTCGGGAAGATCTCAGGGTTGCCGACGCCGTCCTGTCATCTCTCGATGCGGGAAACGCGCGGCTCTATCGCCGGATCAATCGTCCCTGGCCCGCTCTGAGCTACGAGTTGCTGCTGAATGGATTGATTGATTTCCGCCGGGAGTATCGCGGCAAGCTGTGGATGGAGGTGATGCTGATGAAGGGCATCAACGACGGCGACAAGGCGCTGCAGGAGATTGCCGCAGCCTTACAGCGCATTCATCCGGATCAGGTGCACATCAGCCTCCCCAGCCGCCCCCCCGCGGAGCCAAACGTGCAACTTCCGGATGAAGACCGGCTCAAGAGAGCGGCGGCTATCCTCGGCAGCCAGGCGCAGGTCGTCCAGGCCTCGAGCGGCACATTAGACCTGTCGGGATATGAAAACGTAGCGGATGCCGTTCTCGCCATCATCAGCCGCCACCCGATGCAAGAGGAGGATTTGAGACGTGCGCTGGAATCCTGGTCTCCGGGGCAGGTGGAGGAGGCGTTAAGACAGCTATCCGCGAGTGGCAATGCCCAGGTCGTCGAGCGTTACGGTGAGCGCTTCTGGAGCGCCGCTGCCTGCCGCTATCCCTCATGTGAGGGATAGCGGTCCACCCCTTCGAACTCGATTTTGCGACTGGGATCAAGGGGTTTCTATCAAAATCCGGAAATGAACCTCCATTCGAGCAACGGTCTCATGCTGCTCTTTTATCAGAAGACGGGAGCGCTCGCGAGCGTTCTCCTGGATGAGGGCTACCTTACCGACGTGCGCACGGCCGTCGCTGGCGCTATCGCTGCCAAGCACCTGGCCCCGCGGCACGCGCATCGCATCGGAATCCTGGGAACGGGCGTTCAGTCTCTTTCCCATGATTTCATGCTACCCATGGAATCCGCGGCTAATCCTCTTTACCCGCAAACTTCCGAACCAGTTCGTCCAGCAGCGCAACCTGCGCCTGATTGATCTTTCGCTTCGCTTCCTCGATGCCGAAAAACGCGGCGCGATCGATTTCGGGAAAATCACGCTTCCGGCCGGAGTGCGGCGGCCACTCCATGCTGAAGGTGTTGCTTTTTATCCTGACCGGATCGCAGTCGCCCGGAAAAGCCCAGGCCCGGACGATCTTGCCGCCCTTCTGTTGGATCGGTGTCAGCTCCAAAAACGGCCCGTGAGGTATGAATCCTGTTTCCTCCTCGAATTCACGGCCGGCAGCTTCCAGCGCCTCCTCGCCCGGTGCCAGTTCTCCTTTGCTGACGGTCCAGGCACCATCGTTTTTTTTCTGCCAGAGCGGCCCACCCGGATGGACGAGAAACACTTCGAGGTTTCCGTCGCGAAACCGATACATGAGCAAGCCGGCGCTGATTTTCATAAAGACGTTGCTGAGTAATGAGTGAGGTGCCTCATCCCTCTTTGCTTGTGTCTAGCTTTCCAGGAACAGATCTTCGGGGTGCTCGACGAGTTCCTTGATGCGTTTGAGGAAGCGGACTGCCTCCAGCCCGTCCACGATGCGGTGATCGTAACTGAGGGCCAGGTACATCATGGGACGGATCCGGATCTCGCCCGCGAAGCTCACGGGACGTTCCTCAATTCTGTGCAGGCCCAGGATGCCCACTTGAGGCGGATTGAGGATCGGGGCGGAAAGCAGGGAGCCAAACACGCCTCCGTTGCTGATGGTGAAGGTCCCGCCGCGCAGGTCATCCAGCGTGAGCGTTCCGTCCTCGGTCTTGCGGGCGAATGATTTGATCGCCTGCTCGAGCGCGCCGAACGACATGCGGTCGGCGTTGCGAAGCACGGGCACGACCAACCCTTCGGCGGCGCCGACGGCCATACCGATGTCGTAATGATGTTTGAGCACCATTTCATCCCCCTGGATCTCCGCGTTGAGACGGGGGAAGGTGCGCAGCGCGGGGATGGCGGCCTTGATAAAGAAGGAGACGATGCCCAGACTCACGCCGTAGCGTTGCCGGAAAGAATCCTGATGCCGCCGGCGCAGTTCCAGAACGGCGCTCATGTCGACGTCGTTGAAGGTAGTGACCATCGCAGCGGTTCGCAGTGCCTCCACGAGACGCGTGGCGATGGTGAGCCGGCGGCGGGACATGCGAATCCGCTCCTCTCCCGGCGCCTCTTCGACAGGAGCAGCCGGTACCATGGAAGGAGCCCCGGCTGCAAGGGCAGCCTCCGTTCTGTCCTCCCCGGCATCTGCGTATCCCTCCACATCCGCCGGCGTAATCGGCGCCCCTTCGTCAGAGGCCGGCACTTGCCGCAAGTCCACCCCTTTCTCGAGCGCGAGCCGTCGTGCCGAAGGAGTCGATCTTGGAGTGGCTGTCGGTTCCGGACCGGGCATAGTCCGGGGTGCGGGCGATGGAGTTTCCTTCGCCGGGGTTCTCTCCGGAGGTACGGTCGGGGTCTCGCGCGGCTTCTCCGGCCCTGCATCGGGACCGGGCGCGGCTTCCGCGATCACCGCGAGCACGTCGCCGATCTTGACCGTTTGGCCTTCACTGCGCTCAATACGGGTCAGCACGCCGGCATGGGTCGCGCCGACCTCGAGATCCACCTTGTCGGTCTCAAGCTCGACGACGACTTCGCCCGGGTTGACGAAGTCTCCTTCGGCTTTACGCCAGTGGCCTACGGTGGCTTCCACAACCGACTCACCCAGTTGGGACACAACAAGATTCACGGGCATGATCCGTCTCTCCAGGTAGAGTTACAGTTTCTCGATCAGCACCATGTCTTCCTGGCCGATGTCGAGGCGCGGATTGTAAGCCTGGCGCACAATCGCATCCTGATTGTGCGCGTGTCGCGCTGCAGATCCCTCGGCAGGGCTGGAGCTCCGGCTTCGGCCGACATAGCGCAGGGGCCAGCGTCCCTGAATCAGCCGGCGCAGAAGCGGGCGCACGAAATCCCATGCGCCCATGTTCTCGGGCTCCTCCTGTACCCAGACTACCTCTTCCAGGTTGCGGTAGCCATCGAGCACCGGCATCAGCTCTTCTTGTGGAAACGGGCAAAGTTGTTCCAGGCGGCAAATGGCGATGGCCGGGTTCTTTCCCCGATAACTGCTCCCGACCAGGTCGACGTAGATCTTGCCGCTGCATAGAATCAGCCGGTTTATCCCTTCCGGGGTGCGCCGGGCATGGGCGTCGTCGATCACGCGTTGCCAGCTTCCTTCCGCGAGATCGCGGAGCGGAGAGGCAACCAGCGGGTGACGCAGCAGGCTCTTCGGTGTCATCACGACCAGCGGCAGGGGATCGATTTTCAGGAGGCTCGCCTGCAGGCGCAGCAGGTGAAAATACTGGGCTGCGGTCGTGCAGTTGGCGACGCGCACGTTGGTTTCAGCGGCGAGTTGCAGGAAGCGCTCCGGCCGGGCGCTCGAATGATCGGGCCCTTGACCTTCGAAGCCGTGCGGCAGCAGCAGGGCCAGAGAAGGGATCAGCCCCCACTTGGCACGGGCGGAGAGAATGAATTCGTCGATCATGACCTGTGCCCCGTTGATGAAGTCACCGTATTGTGCCTCCCAGAGCACGAACCGGGACGGCTCCTGCAGGCTGTAGCCGTACTCGAAGCCCACGGCGGCATTTTCCGTCAGCGGGCTGTTGAAGACTGCGAACGAAGCTCGGGCCTGGGGCAGAGCCTGAAGCGGCGTGAAGGATGCGCCGGTTTTCAGGTCGTGGAGCACACAGTGCCGCTGGCTGAAAGTTCCTCGTTCGACGTCTTGACCCGTCAGGCGTATGGGGATGCCGTCTGCCAGAATGGAAGCGAATGCCAAGTCTTCGGCAGTGGCCCAGTGGATGGTTTTGGCATCCGGATCGTCAAGTTCCTTTCGACGTCGTTCCCGGGCACGCACCAGTTTGCTGTGAAGCGTGAAGCCGTGCGGCAGTTCGAGGAGCGCGCGATTCAGCTCGCGCAAGCGTTCCGCGGCAACCGCGGTTCGTGCCTTGCGTGCGGCGCCGGCGGGAGGACGAGCCGGAGTCGGTTCCACGAGCACTTCTTCCGGCCGAAGCTGTTCCCAGGCGCGCTGAAGCGCTTCCGTGTGTTTGCGCAGGAGTTGATCGGGCAGGCCTTGGTCCACACCCCCCCTCTCCAGGAGAGTCCGGGCCCAGATCTCGCGGACCGTCGGGTGCGAGTCGATCTTCTGGTACATGAGCGGTTGCGTAAAGCGCGGCTCATCACCCTCATTATGTCCGTAGCGCCGATAACCCACGAGATCGATCAAGAAATCACGATGGAAGCGGGCGCGATAGGCGAACGCCAGGCGTGCAACTTCGACGCAGGCTTCCGGATCGTCGGCGTTTACATGGGCAATGGGAATCTTGAACCCTCGGGCGAGATCACTGGCATAGAGTGTGCTGCGCGATTCCGCGGTCGTGGTGGTGTATCCTAACTGGTTATTGACGATTATGTGGACGGTGCCGCCGGTGGTATAGCCCGGGAGCCTTTCGAAATTGAGTGTCTCGGCCACAACTCCCTGGCCGATGAAACTGGCGTCACCATGAAGCAGAACGGGAAGCATCCGCGTGGGATCAAAGCGTGGCGATCCAGGATCTCCCGCATCCGTGCCGGCTGCCCGCGCCATTCCTTCGACCACCGGATCGATGGCCTCGAGGTGACTTGGATTGGGCGGAATTGCGATCACCACATTGATCTGCTTGCCGCCGTCCAACGCGCGGCGCGCGCCTGCGTGGTACTTCACATCGCCGGTCCAGCCGAGATCCTCACGGAAGTTGCGGCCTCGCATAGGATCTTTGAACTCCGTCAGAATCTGCGCGTAGGGTTTCTTCAGAACCTGAGCCAGGACGTCCACGCGCGCGCGGTGCGCCATGCCGATCAGGATATTGCGTACGCCCGACTCCGCAGCCGCTCCGATCACCTCATCCAGGATCGGGATCAACATGTCCAGCCCTGCACCGCAAAAGATGGATTTGCCCGGGAAGGTATGCAGCAGAAAGCGTGAGAAGGTTTCGACCTCTGTCAGGCGTTCCAGCAATGCCGTGGGATCGATCGGATGGGCGGGCGGCCGGAACCATCCCGATTCAGCCGCCTGGAGCAGCCACGCGCGTTCCTCGGGGCCCCGCAGGTGAGCGTAATCGTAGCCGATGCTGGAGCAGTAGACCCGGCGCAAGGCTTGGACTACTTCGAGTGCGTTCGCCTTCCCCTCCGCGATCGCGCCGACCACGATGCCGGCCGGCAGTTTGCGCAAATCGTCTTCCGTGACGTCGTGGGATTCGATCGCTAGAGTAGGGTCACCGGGTGGCGGGCTCCCGAGGGGATCGATCCGGGCGTCCATATAGCCGAACTTGCGGATGGACTCGACATAGTTGACTGCCCCCACGATCTTCCCGCAAGGCAGAGCCGCCAAGGTGGCGGGCTGCTGCGACATGCTCTCCGGCGGAGGCGGAGCCCATCGCTCAAAAATGGCTCTGCTGGCCGGATCGACGGACGCGGGATCCCGCCGATAGCGCTCGTAAAGTTCCGCGACATACCCCTCATTAAAAACGCCGAATCTCCCCCGTTCGCTCATATCAAATATTCTAACCCACGCTTCCCGCTACGGCCACTACACGAAACGCCATTCCCTTGTGATACTGTGAGGCAGTTGTCTGATGATCGGAGAATTCAGGAGTAGTTCAACGGCGGTGTTGCAGTTTTTGACATGCGTCCAAAAACATCGCAACGTATTGCAAAAGACGGTATTGGATTTATCATTTGAAGCACGGAGGCTGAAGATGGAGAATCCGAGTGCCGAGGAGTTAGCCGAATCTGAACGGATCGAGACCCGCGAATGGCTCGATTCTCTTGATTACGTCTTGAAGGCAGGGGGGGCCGACCGCGCCAGGCGAATACTGCAGCAGTTGCGCATTCGCGCGGAGGAGGCAGGCGTCAAGCTCCCTTATTCCGCCACTACCCCCTACATCAACACCATCCGCGCCGAGGAGGAGCCTACTTATCCGGGGAGCCGGGAGATCGAACGGCGCATCAAGAGCCTGGCGCGTTGGAATGCACTGGCGATGGTGGTGCGCGCCAACCGGCTGGCATCCGGCATCGGGGGGCACATCTCCACCTATGCCTCGACCGCAACCCTCTATGAAGTCGGCTTCAACCACTTCTTCCGCGGCAAGAATCATCAGGACCCCGATTTCATTTACTTTCAAGGGCACGCCTCCCCGGGGATCTATGCCCGTGCGTTCTTGGAAGGGCGCCTGACTGTGGAGCAAATGGAAAACTTCCGGCGCGAAACCAAGGAGGGAGGCGGCCTGTCCTCGTATCCACATCCCTGGCTGATGCCCGATTTCTGGGAGTTTCCCACCGTCTCCATGGGACTCGGCCCGATCATGGCCATCTATCGTGCCTGGTTCAATCGCTACCTGGAGGATCGGGGCCTGAGGAAACCGTCGGACGCTAAAGTCTGGGCCTTCCTGGGCGACGGAGAAACCGATGAGCCGGAATCTCTTGGAGCCATTACCCTGGCGGCGCGCGAAAAGCTGGACAATCTCATCTTTGTGATCAACTGCAACCTGCAGCGCCTCGATGGTCCCGTGCGTGGCAACGGAAACATCATCCAGGAACTGGAAGCGATCTTTCGCGGCGCGGGCTGGAATGTCATCAAGGTGATTTGGGGAAGCGACTGGGATGCACTCCTGGCCAAGGATCGTGATGGCCTCCTGGTCGAGCGCATGGAAGAAACTGTGGACGGCGAGTGGCAGAAGTACAGCGTCGAGTCCGGTGCTTACAACCGCACCCGTTTCTTCGGCAAGGATCCGCGCCTGCTCGAGATGGTCAAGCACCTGTCCGACGAGCAGATCCGGAGACTGCGGCTCGGCGGGCACGATCCGAACAAGGTCTACGCGGCTTACAAGGCTGCCGTCGCGCACAAGGGAGCGCCGAGCGTCATCCTGGCGCGGACCATCAAAGGCTACGGACTCGGCGAAGCCGGCGAAGGGAGAAACATCACCCACCAGCAAAAGAAGATGAACGAGGAAGAACTGCGGGAATTCCGTTCGCGTTTCGGCATCCCGGTCTCCGACGAGGAAATAGCCGAGGCACCGTTTCACAGGCTTCCGGATCACAGCACGGAGATGCAGTATCTGCAGCAGCGGCGAAAAGAACTGGGCGGATATGTTCCTACCCGGATTGTGAAATGCAAGTCACTGGAGGCACCCGGAGAAGAGCTCTTTCAGGAGTTTTATGAAGGAACAGGCGATCGGGAAATGGCCACCACGATGGTGCTCGTCCGCCTGCTTTCCAAGCTGATGCGCGATGAGAAAATCGGCAAACTGATCGTTCCTATCGTCCCGGACGAAGCACGCACCTTCGGGATGGAATCGCTTTTCCGGCAGGTGGGCATCTATTCGCACGTCGGCCAGCTCTACGAACCGGTCGACAAGGAGACCCTGCTCTATTACAAAGAGGCTCAAAACGGTCAGATCCTCGAAGAAGGGATCACGGAGGCAGGATCGATGTGCTCATTCATTGCGGCCGGGACTTCCTACGCGACTCAGTGCATTAACGCCATCCCCTTCTTTCTGTTCTATTCGATGTTCGGTTTCCAGCGTATCGGAGATTTGATCTGGGCCGCGGGCGACAGCCGTTGCCGCGGCTTTCTCGTAGGGGGGACGTCGGGCCGCACTACGCTGGCGGGGGAAGGCTTACAGCATCAGGATGGCAACAGCCACCTGTTAGCTTACCCGCTGCCGAATCTCATCAGCTATGACCCTGCCTTCGCTTACGAGATCGCTGTCATCGTGCGCGAGGGCATCCGGCGCATGTACGAGGCGCAGGAAAATGTCTTCTATTATCTGACGGTCATGAACGAGTTTTATCCCATGCCGCCCATGCCTGAAGGAGTCAAGGGAGGCATTCTCAAGGGCATGTATCGACTCAGGATTTCCGCGAAAAAGGATGCCAGGCTCCATGCCCAGCTTTTCGGCAGCGGCGCCATCCTGCGCGAAGTGCTGCGCGCGCAGAAAATGCTCGAAGAGAATTATGATGTCGCGGCCGATGTGTGGAGCATCACCAGCTATAAGGAACTGTATCGGGACGGGCACGATGTCGAACACTGGAATATGCTTCATCCGGCGGAGAAGCCCAGGGTCCCCTACGTCAGGGCGTGCCTGGCAGAATCTCCCGGCGTATTCTTGGCGGCTTCCGATTACGTCAAAGCGCTGCCTGACTCGATTTCACGGTGGTTCCCGCGGCCGCTGGTATCGCTCGGGACCGATGGCTTCGGGCGCAGCGATACCAGAGAGGCACTGCGCGATTTTTTCGAGGTCGATGCGCAGTTTATCACCCTTGCCACACTTGCTGCTCTGGCGCGCGAGCAGAAGATCGGGGCGGCGGTCGTGCAGAAGGCGATGATCGATATGAAGATTGATCCTGACAAACCCAATCCGATGATGTCCTAAAGCAAGACCAGCCGCGAATACCACGAATCCCACGAAAGTGCATTCGTGAGGTTTTCTGCATTCGCGGTGGCTTTGGGGAAGGAAGCCATGACCGTCCAATTCAAGTTGCCGGAACTTGGCGAGCACGTTGAGTCAGCGGATCTGATCAAGATCTTGGTGTCCGTGGGGGACAGGATTGCAGTCGACCAGCCCGTTCTCGAGCTCGAGACCGAAAAAGCCGACTTTGAGGTGCCTGCCACGGTCAGCGGCATCGTCAAGGCGATCCATGTGCGCGAGGGCGAAAAGGTCAAGGTCGGGCAAGTTCTCCTTACGGTGGAAGAGGAGGTTGTGAACGCCGTCAAGACTCCCGTGGAGGAGGAAGCGCCGGTGCCGGAGAAAACCGCGCCGGCTACCCCTCTTGGACAGGCGGCTGAACACCTCCAGCAGAAGAGCGTGAAACCTCTCCCGGAGGAGCGGGCCGAGGTTTCGGCTGCACGCCCGCTCGTGCCTGCATCGCCTACGGTCCGCAGGCTGGCACGGGAGTTGGGCGTTGCCATAGAGCAGGTCCCCGCCTCCGGACCGGCGGGTCGTATCCTGGCCGATGATGTGATGGCTTTCGCCAAGCGGCTCATCACCGGCACGGGCGGGTTGCGCCCCGCCGCCTTGCCTGCACTCCCGGATTTCTCCCGATGGGGGGAAATCGAGCGCAGGTCAATGACCGGGATCCGGCGCAAGATTGCGGAGAGCTTGAGCTACTCCTGGTCCAGCATCCCTCACGTGACCAATTTTGAGAGTGCCGACATTACGGTTCTGGAACAGCTGCGCAAGCGCTTCGCCGGAGAAATTGAAGCGTCGGGAGGCAAACTGACCATCACTTCCATCGCCGTAAAAGTCATCGCCTCGGCGCTGAAGGTCTTCCCGAGTTTTGCGGCGAGCCTGGATATGGAAAGAGAACAGATCATAATCAAAAAGTACTGCCACATTGGCGTGGCGGTAGACACCGACCGGGGCCTGATCGTTCCCGTAATCCGGGATGCGGACAAAAAAAATATCCGGGAGCTGTCCGTAGAACTTGTACAGCTGGCGGAAAAGGCAAAAAGTAAGAAGATCACAATGGAGGAGATGGAAGGCGCTGTTTTCACCATCACCAACCTGGGAAGCATTGGCGGCACTCACTTCGCCCCGATCATTCATGCTCCCGAAGTCGCTATCCTGGGCATTTCGCGCGCTCGGCTTGAAGCTGTCATGGTAGATGGCAAATTCGAGCCGCGCCTCTTGCTGCCGCTATCGCTTTCCTATGACCACAGGTTGATTGATGGCGCCGACGCCGCCAGGTTCTTGCGCTGGATTACGCAGGCTCTGGAACAACCGTTCATGCTGCCGCTTGAAGGATAGGGGAAAAGACAGATGCGATGGACGAACGAAATGTCTCTTCGTTTGTCAAGACTCAATCATTGCCGTGCTGGGGATCTTACCAATGAACGATAAGGATGATTCGGCGCAACTGGCAGTTATAGGGGCCGGTCCGGGAGGCTATGCGGCTGCGTTTCTGGCTGCCGATCTCGGACTCAAGGTCACTTTGATCGGCGAAGAGGAGAATCCCGGCGGGGTCTGCCTTTACTGGGGCTGCATTCCGTCAAAGGCGTTGCTTCATGCAGCAAGAGTGATCGCCGATGCGCGCCAGGCTGCGCGCTGGGGCATCCAGTTTGCCGAGCCCCGGCTGGACGTCGCCAGGCTGCGCTCCTGGAAAGGCGATGTGGTTCGCAAGTTGACCGCCGGTCTCGGCCTGCTCGGGAGGCAGCGCGAGGTCCGTTACATCAGGGGCCGCGCCTCGTTCCTGGACGGGCGCACATTGAAGATCGAGAAGCACGACGGGGGCGAACAGCAACTGGCTTTCGAGAAGGCGATCCTGGCGACCGGCTCACGACCCGCCACCCTTCCGGGCATCTCGCTCCGGAGCGCACGCCTGCTGGACTCGACCGCAGCCCTGGAACTCAACGCAATTCCCAAGACGATGCTGGTGGCGGGCGGCGGCTATATAGGCCTGGAGATAGGATCCATCTATGCCACCCTCGGGACGAAGGTTTCCCTGGTGGAAATGACGCCAGGGTTGCTCCCAGGCGTGGATCGCGACCTGGTATCCATTCTCTCGAAGCGGATCGAAGGCCTGTTTCACTCTGTCATGCTTGACACCAAGGTTGTAGGGATGAAGGAAGAGAACGGCGGCATTCGCGCGCAGCTGGAAGGCGCCGGAGCCGGGGCTGCAGACCAGATGTTCGAATCCGTTCTGGTCGCGGTCGGGCGCAAGCCCAACTCCGAGATCGCGGGATTGAAAAACACGCGCGTGGAACTGGACGCGCGCGGATTTGTGAAAGTGGATGGGCAGCGCCGCACCGCGGATCCCAACATCTATGCCATCGGAGATGTTGCCGGCGAACCGCTGTTGGCTCACAAGGCGACGCACGAAGGACGCACCGCAGCTGAAGTGATCTCGGGGCGCAAAGTTGCTTTCGAACCGCGGGCAATTCCGGCGGTTGTGTTCACGGATCCCGAAGTTGCCTGGTGCGGCCTCACTGAAAGCAGGGCCAAGGATGAGGGCCTGCGAGTCAAAGTGGTTCGCTTTCCCTGGGGCGCGTCGGGGAGAGCGGCGACCCTGGACCGTCAGGATGGCGTAACCAAACTGATACTCGACGCTGGGAACGGACAGGTTCTCGGCATGGGTATCGTCGGACCAGGCGCCGGAGAGTTGATCGCCGAGGGGGTGCTTGCGGTCGAGATGGGCGCCCTGGCTTCGGATGTGATGCTCAGCATTCATCCCCATCCGACTCTGTCGGAAACCGTTATGGAGGCTGCCGAGGCCTTCTTCGGCCAGAGCACGCACATCTATCGCCCCAGGAAAGACTGAATCGCTGTGTGAGCAATCACCGCCAGGCCGCCAGGGCGCCGAGTCCCCAAGACAATCCCAGGTCTGCCGGCGTGCTGACGCTCCGGCGTCCTGGCTGTTTCTCCGCTGCAGGGTAGCGATAGTGCCACGCGGCGTTTCTCCAGGGTGTCACGACCGGATCTTCTTCGAACAACTGCCGCAGGATTCTTCTGGCCCTCATCAATCTCACCCGCACGGCGGTCTGGGAACAATTCTGCTCTCGGGCAAGGTCTTCAATTTCGTAGCCGAAGAAGTAACGTTTTTCCAGAAGTTCACGATCCGTGTGGCGGCATTGATCGAGCAGATGGTGCACATTGATGGCGACGAGGCTTACTCGTGGCGGTATGGGAAACTCCCGTATTTCCTCCCTCTTACGATCCCTGCGACGTTGAGTTCTGTAGAGATTCAGGGCGATGCTGTTGACCCAGGTAAGGGTTTTTTCACTGTCCCTGATTTGAGCGCGGCGTTCCCAGCCCCGAACCCTGCCGGTCCCGTCAAGCACGCGGAAACAAACATCCGGGCCGGGATTTTGGCGCGGGTCAGAGGCATGAAAGGAAGATATCGACGTAAACCCGGTCTACTCGATCCTGATGATCAAGGGGGAGAAGAAGCGGGAACAAGAGCTCAGTGAAAACCAACCGGCTGCTACCTTCTTCCCGTAATGTAATCCTCCAGATCGCTGATGGTGCCCTGCTGTTCGACGATGATGCCCTTGACCACATCGCCGATGGATATTACGCCGAGGAGCGCATCCGCTTCCATGACGGGCAGATGCCGGATGTGGTTCTCCGTCATCAAACTCATGCATTCCTCGATTGTTTTGCCCGGAACTACGCAGATCGGTTTTTCGGTCATGACCTCGCGCACGAGCGTGTCCTTCGAATGTTTGCCTTTGAGAATCATTTTCCGGGCGTAGTCACGCTCGGAGAAGATGCCGATCAGGAGCCCCCCGCGCAGGACGAGCAGGGCCCCTACGTTCTTCTCCGCCATCAGCTTGAGGGCGTCGTAAACCGTGGAATCCGGGTCAACACCCCATACATCATAGCCTTTGGCCTGCAATATCTGGCGGACAGTCTTCATACCATGCCCTCCCATTTGGGCTACTTGATACGGCGAGCCTGGACAGTTCCATCACTCCCGCACAAAAAGGTATCTCTAAAGGGAGAGTTACCTCCCTACCCCCGAAGCGCAGCCCTGAAGGACCAGGGCTGACAGCATTTGTATAATAATAGGCAGAATCTCGAACGGCCCGCAACCTCTAAAAGCATCACCGGCGCAAGGCAAAGCTGCGTGTTTGTTTCTTCTGATGCGATTGATCAAGTCGCTTTATGGACTCACGACATATACGATGCCGACGAAAACCTTTTTCATGTATTTTGCGGTTGCTGATTTGGCTGCAGTCTATGCGGTGATATTTTAGAAGCGTGGATCTGGCTCACATTGCATTGCGGCTCCGCTCCGATTTGCGGCATCAGAAGTTCGGCCCGCCGATCGCCTGGGTCTATAACCCGGTCGAATACTCCTGGCCCACTCATGCCGAATACCTCCGCCGCTTTGGCCGGGGGCGGCGAGAAATCGTGCTCGTGGGCATGAATCCAGGCCCATGGGGCATGGTCCAGACCGGCGTTCCTTTTGGAGACGTGGAGATGGTAAGCAACTGGCTGGGGATTACGGGCCGTGTGGGCAAGCCCCGTTCCGAGCATCCACGGCGCCCGGTCGAGGGGTTTCTGTGCCATCGGAGTGAAATCAGCGGGCGCCGGCTCTGGGGCTGGGCGCGCGACACGTATGGCACCCCGGGCCGGTTTTTCGCGCGCTTCTTCGTCATGAACTACTGCCCCCTTTGCTTCTTTGAAGCCGACGGCACCAACCGCACGCCCGACCGGTTGCCAACGGGGGAGCGCGCATCGCTGTTTGCCGCATGTGATGATGCGTTGCGCGCACTCACCCGTTGCCTGAGGCCACGACTGGTGATCGGCATCGGCCGTTTTGCCGAAAGCCGGGCACGCGCAGCGCTGTCCGGCATGCCCGTTGTTGTCGCAGGTGCCCTGCACCCAAGCGGCGCCAATCCCCGCGCCAGCCGCGATTGGGGCGGCCAGATGAATGCTACGCTGAGGGCCCTCGGAGCCACAAGATAGAACCTACTTCAAGGCGATGGTCTTGCGGGCGGTTCCACCTTTGACACTCGCATACGCAACCGTGATATCGCCCGAACCTCTCACCAGGTACTCGATGGTACGCGTGGTGTCGCCCGGCTGACCATTGCGGAGCATGATGCGTTTGAGATTTCGCTGGTCGATCAGCTGCGTCGCGATCTTCCGGAACTTGTCGAGCACCCAGCCGGCCGAAAGCACCTCGACGTTTTTCCCCTCAACCGTCAGAAGGTCGGGGGTTACGACATTGTTCTCTGCCGCCTTTGCCAGAATGGTCGGGACCAGGTGTTCGTTTTTGATGTCGACGCGCACGCGATAGACATTATCGCTGATCAGCTCGACACTGCTTTCTCCCAGGCTGATCTTAGGCATCTCACCCGCCTGGTACAGAGTGAAGGCCATGTTGCGGTGGCAGAGTTCCTCGTTCATGAAACGAGGAGGCACGCGCCCATAGGTCTTCTTCCAAGTTCCGCCCATCTCGACTTTACCGAACTGGGGATGGTCGAATTCCTTCCACTCCGTGAATTCATCGCCGAACTCCAGATAGTCGTTGAACCAGTAGTTGGCAACACGCGGGTTGATCGGGCTGTTCGGATCCTTCTGCTGTTCCTTCAACTCGGGGCTGGTGTAGTACTGCCCGTTATTCCACAGCTCGTTGGAGAAGGACAGAATCCCGAGGCCATCATTAGTCCAGTCAATAAAGCCTCCGTGCACCGTGTAGAGGCCGCTCCAGATGACGAGGTAGCGGTAGAAGGGGAGGATGCGCTCTGCGTTCCGGCCCAGCTCGTCATAGGCCTGGACATCCGCGCGGGAATACTCGCCCATCCATTCGGCGCCCGGACCGCGCAAAATCATGCCGCCGTTGTTATGGTAGGACTGAACGCCGGCAATGTTGGGGTGAGCCAGAAGGAAGTCGTTGATTGCCTTGGCTTCCGGCAGTTCGAACGGGTAATGCATCGAACCACCCTGGATGTAGTCGGGCTGCCAGTCGCTGGCCCAGTTGCGGTTGGGGTCGTAGCCGCCCCCCATCCTGCCGGTGATGAAGCCATCGCCGTCGTTGTCCATGCCTTCCCGGCCAAGCACGATGTAGTCCCCTTTCTCTCCCTGGGGCACAGGTTCCATCATGCGGGGGTCGAGGGCGCTTTTTCGGTAGTTGCCCTGGCCCGGGACATACTTGCGGATCTGGTCAATGACGCCGTTGCCATTCAGGTCGATGATGTCATCCTGGTCCACGAGTCCGTCGTTGTCCTCGTCCGTGGGCACGTGACCGCCCCTCGCCTGAACCCCGGTAGGCCCCTTCATGAAATAGTCGCGGCCATCCGGGTTTACCGTGGGAAAGAGGTAAAATACGCGCTCGTTGACGAGCTTCGTGATGGCTTCGATCCTGCCGTAGTTTTCCATCAGGTACCAGACGGTATAGAGACAGATTTCCGCGCCCTGGATCTCGTTCCCATGCACGTTGGCTTCGATATACATGGCGGCCTTGCTCAGCTCCGGACCGGTGTCGGGATTGTTGATGGTCATGCACATCATGTCTTTGCCATCGTAGCTCTTGCCGACCGACGAGTACTTGAGAAATTTCGGCCAGGCCTTTTCCATGCGCAGCAGATCCGACTTGATTTCCGCGCAGTCATGCCAGCGATCAAAATCGAGCTTGACCTTAAACTGCGGGTCCGACCCGGATGGTTTCTGGTCGATCGCCTTGATGTCCGTCGCCTTCTGCCCCATCACTGCCGGAGCGAGGCTCACTGTGGCCAGGCAGGCCACCAGGACGAGGCAGCGAGTGAAGATCGATGAAGTGATTCGCATGTTGTCTCCGCTTGCTCTGAAAGATGTTGAACCCGACTACTTCAGCGTAATGGTCGCTGTGTCCGTCCCGCCCTTCTGCGCCACGACTTTCAGCGTGACCGTGGTACCGGGTCTCCCTCTGACGATCCACTGGTAGCTCTGCCTGCGGCCGGAGCCTGCCAGCACTGGAACATTGTTGGTCTTGGGGGCGCCCGAAATGATGTCCTTGGCGTCGACGCTGAGCTGGACCATGGTGGCCCTGACCGAGCGCGAAACCTGGCCGTGCGCTGTCGAGGTTGGCAGAAATCCCTTGTTCTCGATTTCGGCCTGGATGCGGAACAGGCCGCCGCCGAGGCTGGTTGCCGAGAAATCGGCAACGGCAATTTTCGGGAAAAGCGATGCCAGGTACAGGGCGAACTCCGCGTGGGTCTTGCCAAGCTCGGCGATCTTCGCCGCCGGTGGATTGGTCGTAGCATAAGGCTTGAAGCCGCCGATATCCACATCCCCGAGGGTTGGGTGCTTGTAGGGCGTCCAGTTGATGAATCCGTCGATCTTTTCGGCATCCATCCATCGGAGCAAGCGCAAATCAAAAGCAGCCGAGCCGTCAGAGGCCGCCGCACCACCGCCCGCGCCCCGGCCTCCGGCTGCCATGCCTCGGCCTCCGCCGCCACCCATGGCCACATCCGGAGCCGCTCCGCCGCGCGCTCCCGGCGCGGATGCCTGGGGGAGACCCCAGCCCGGGGTGCAGAAAGAAGGCACGCCGAATTGATAATAGCCGACCTCAAAAAACGCGCCCGCCGGCGTGCGGACGGGAGGATCGCTGCGCAGCCCGGTCAGTTCGCGGTACTTGTCGACGATCGTCTGCATGTATTCTGCGTCGCCAGGATTGATGGTCTCTGCCGGGCGCTGCCCACCCTGGCCGCCTCCTCGCCCGCCCGCCGCGGGGGCTGCCCCGGCCGCACCCCGAGCACCGGTGACAACCTGATCTATGCCCCCACCTCCCCGTCCACCCATCCCAAAGCCTCTTCCTCCGCCTCCGGCCTGGAACATGCCGACTCTTCTCGCCTCGGCTATGCCCTGCTGGGCGAAGTTGAAGAGGTCGATCGTCTGGGGCGGGGCATTGTCCCCGTTCCGTCCGGCGATGAGATTGTCACTCTCGCCGAAGGTGAGCATGGCAGCGATGTTGCGATGGTGACCGATGTACTCCATCAATGCACGCGTTTCCAGTTCACTGGCCATGAAGCGGCCGGCGTCGGTCTGGTAGTAAGGATACTTGTGCATGAAGTTGCGATTGAGATCGGCGCCCCCCGGTCCATCTTCGGCGATGAAACCGTCGTTGTCCCTGTCGATCCCTTCGTAGTAGAGCCTGTAAGCGCCCACTTCGCCGCGCTGCGGATCCGCCCTCTTCAACAGACGAGGATCATCAGGATGGATCATATAAGGGCCTTTCGGGTCCTTGACGCGCATCAGCGTGATGTAACCATCCTTATTCAGGTCCTCGGGAGGGTTCTCGTCGACCCGACCGTCGTTATCGTCGTCAAGTGGAGAGGTGTTGGTCTTGCGGTCCGCTTTGACCGGTGCGAAGAAGAACTCCGCCGCATCCGGATTCATCCGCGGAATGATATAGAATGCATGCGTATCGATCTGCTGCTTCACTTGCGGGCTGGTTGCATAGTTGCTGAGCAGGTAGTCGATTATGTAAACCGCAAGCTCGCTGCCCACCAGGTGATCGCCCTCGAAATTGGCCGCCACGAGCAGCGCCGGCCGGGTTGGCGATGCCGATCCGGCAGCGTTCATGATCTCCACCGCCCAGATCGAGCGATTTTCGCGGGTCTTGCCGATTTCGACAAGCTTTGCGATGTCGGCGTGGTCCTTGACGAGACTTTGAAGTGTGGTGGTCAGTTCCGCATAGGTATGATATTTCGAAAAGTCAGCGGCCGGGGAGGCCATGGGCCAGGAACAAAGGGCAATGGCCAGTACAGCGGCTGCCGGCAATTGTAGCCGGCCGATTGACAACTTTCGCACGGCGTCCTCCTGATGATGAAATGCGAACTGCTTGAACCTGCGCCGCGATGGCTCGATCCGGCAAGGTGCTTCTAGCCCTGATCCCACCGAACCTCAGCCGGGCGCGCTGGCCCCTCAGCATAGAGAGGTCGGTATTATGGTGCAACAAGAAAAGAACAACGGATAAGATCAAGGTATACTAAGTCTACGATTTATGCAAAAATTGGGATTGGCAATGATTAGAGGATTGGGACTTAAGAAATTGTGTGGAGTCTGGGTCGGTCCGGCGGCTGCGTTCACACTCCTGGCGGCGGCATTGCCTTTGACCGGCCAATCCAGTGCCTATCAGCCCGTGGAACTTTACCTCGGCGGTCAGCCTGGCGCCCCGGTCAAGATCGAGGTGTTCTCGGATTATCAATGCCCTGTCTGCCGCACATTTTATCTGGATACTCTGAAGCCTCTTCTCGCCGACTACGCCAAGGAGGACAAGATTGACAAGATCTGCGTGGTTTACCACGATTTCCCCTTGGATATGCATCCGTTTGCGCGCAAGGCTGCGCGCTTCGCGCTGGCAGCCCAGCGCCTCAGCCGGGAGCGCTGGTTGCGGGTGACCGACGCGCTCTATACGGAGCAGGAGAAGTGGTCGCAGGATGGCAATATCGAGGCCGTCCTGGCAAAGACGCTGGATCCGACCGAGTTGGTACGGCTGCAGAATATGGTTGCGAATCCGGCGATCGACGCAACCATCAACCAGGAAATCATGCTCGCGCAGAGCCGCGGCATCACATCCACCCCCACCTTTTTCATCATCACCGAAACGGGCCGGCAGAATCGTGTCATTGGCGGAGTTCCCTACGCAGTTCTGAAAAACTACTTGGACGGGCTCGTCAAGTAACGACTCCATTGAAGGTGTCGCGATTCCACAAAAGGGTCCATGAGCCCCCTTCTGGAATGCGCGCACCGGTTGCTTCCGGGGAGCAACGCCGGCTTGAAGCCCTGCCCAGGTTACGGGCGTTGCCTCGAGGCGGGCGGCTTCCGCATCTACGCGCATCGAACATCAAGGACAGCGCTCAGTTTCAGAAGTAATCGCGGCCCAGCCGCCGCACCCGCTCGAGATAGCGCAGGCGGGCGGCGTCGCTGACGTTAAGAACATCGTGAAAAAACACGTTCCTCACGGTGCGGACTCCGCAAGTCCTCAGAGTCCACTCATCGAAGGTCTTTTCCAGCGGCCGACCAAAACGGAACAGCCGATAGAACGACGCGCTTGCGCCGGCAGTGCGGATCACCAGGGCCTTTTCGTGGTGCAGCAGGCCTCGGACCCCTCTATCGGAAGTGAATCGGAATGCGAACTCTTCCTGAAACACGCGATCGACAAATCCCTTGAGAATGGCGGGGACCCCGAACCACCACACCGGAAAAACGAACGCCAGAGCTTGTGCCTGCAGGATGCGATTCTGATAGACGGCCACATCGGAGAGCGGGTGGCCCGTCCCCAGCGTGTCGAGTTCCGGACCCCGCAGCACCGGGTCGAACCCTTCAGCATATAAATCTGCGATGTCAGTTTGGTGACCGGCCTCGGCGAGCCCTGCGCACAGTGCGCCGCACAAGGCTGCATTGAATGAGTCGGGCTTCGGATGAGCGAGGACGATCAATATCCGCATGAGCCCATAAAATAGCCAGGATGGTTATGAATTAACACG
Source organism: Terriglobia bacterium (assembly GCA_020072565.1). NCBI lineage: Bacteria > Pseudomonadati > Acidobacteriota > Terriglobia > Terriglobia bacterium. Next base: position 251,682 of record JAIQGI010000003.1, on the reverse strand, counting down.
AAAATCTCTCTGGGAGCCGGGTGGGCTGCCTCGCTTTGTTCTTTCCGCGCATTTCGTGTATTTCGTGGTTTGTGTTAGTTTTTAGCAATGAGCTCGCCCTTCGAGACGGCGTCACAGGAAACCTCTCCGAAGCTCCCCAGGGAAACCGTGGTGCAGGACTATCGGCTGGCGTTTCGCAGCCGGCATGCCAGCATCGTGGCTCATCGGGAAGTCCTGTCCGGCAAGGCTAAGTTCGGCATCTTCGGAGCCGGCAAGGAGGTTCCCCAGGTGGCGATGGCCCACGCGTTCCGAAAAGGCGATTTCAGGGCGGGGTATTATCGGGACCAGACCATGATGTTCGCCCTGGGGATGCTGAGCGTGGAGGGGTATTTCGCTCAACTTTATGCTGATGCCGAGCTTGCCAACGAACCCGCCTTCGGCGGCCGTTCGATGACGGGGCACTTTGCGACGAGGCTGATCAACACCGACGGCAGCTGGAAGAATCTTCGGGCCACCTGCAACTCCTCCGCCGATGTATCACCCACCGGCGCCCAGATGCCCCGGCTTCTGGGCTTGGCTTATGCATCGGTTCTATACCGGCGGCTGGAGGAGTTGAAGGAACTGGGGTCCGCCGGCTTTTCCGACAACGGTAATGAGATCGCGTTCGGCACGCTCGGCAATGCGAGTTGCGCGGAAGGGATCTTCTGGGAGGCGATCAATGCCGCCGGAGTGCTGCAAGTGCCTATGCTGCTGTCGATCTGGGATGACGGTTATGGCATTTCGGTGCCGAATCAGTTTCAGATGACAAAGGGGGATATCTATCGTGTCCTGGAGGGCTTTCAGCGGCGTCCAGGAGAGAAGTCCGGCCTGGATGTCTATGCCGTCGCGGGCTGGAATTATCCTCAGTTGTGCGAGACCTACCTCCTGGCGGCCGAATCGGCCCGGCGGGATCATGTCCCCATCCTGATTCACGTAACCGAATTGACCCAGCCGCTTGGGCACTCGACCTCCGGGAGCCAGCAGCGCTACAAGCCGCCCGAGCGACTGGCGTGGGAGAAAGAGTTCGACTGCATTCCGAGGATGAGAGAGTACGTGATTGGAGAAGGGCTGGCCTCGGCGCGCGAGCTGGAGGAGTTGGAGGAGGAAGAGAAGAAGGAGGTGCTTGCGGCGAGGGACCGGGCCTGGGCGGCGTTTCGCCAGCCGATTGAAGCCGAGCGGAGCCAGCTGATCGCTGTGACGCAGAAACTGGCGCAAGGCTCGGCCCACGCCCCGGCGTTGGCCCGCATTGCCGACGCCCTGGCAGGCCAGAAGGCCGCGCTGCGGCGCGACTTGATGGCAGCCGCGGAGGAGGCGCTGATTGCGGGACGTTCAGAGGACACGCCCGCCAGGCAACGGCTGGTCGAATGGAAACTCGAGCGGGAGGAAGAGAACAAGAGACGCTACGGCTCGGACCTGTACAGCGAGGCCGCGGAATCGGCTCTCAAGGTAGCTGAAGTTCCCGCCGTCTACTCGGAGCATCCACCCATGCTGCAGGGTTTTGAAATCCTGAACGCCTGCTTTGATGCTGCCTTTGCCCGTTATCCACAACTGGTCGCGATGGGGGAAGACGTCGGCCAGCTGGGCGATGTCAACCAGGGGTTCGCCCATCTGCAGCAGAAGTACGGCGCACTGCGCATAACGGACACCGGGATACGCGAGGCTACGATTCTGGGGCAGGCCATCGGAATGGCGCTGCGCGGCCTCCGCCCGATCGCGGAAATCCAATACCTGGACTACGCTCTCTATGCGCTGCAGATCATGTCGGATGATCTGGCCACGCTGCGCTGGCGCACGCGGGGAGGGCAGAAGGCGCCTGTGATCATCCGGACCCGGGGGCACCGGCTCGAGGGCATCTGGCATTCGGGCTCTCCCATGTCCGGCCTGATCGATCTGCTGCGGGGCATCTACATCTGCGTGCCGCGCGACTCCACGCAGGCCGCGGGCTTCTACAACACGATCCTGCGCTCGGACGATACGGCGCTCATCGTCGAGGTGCTGAATGCCTATCGGCGCAGGGCGCCCTTGCCGGACAACATCGCAGAGTTTACGATTCCGCTCGGCGTGCCGGAGGTGATCAGGACCGGCAGGCATGCGACCGTCGTCACTTATGGCGCCTGCTGTACAGTTGCGGAGGAAGCGGCGGAACTGCTGAGCCGGGTCGGCATCGAGGTGGAGCTGATCGACGTGCGGACACTGACGCCGTTCGACTTGCGCGGCGTAATCGTGGAATCGCTCAGGAAAACAAACCGCGTGCTCTTCGTGGACGAGGATTCACCCGGGGGAGCTACGGCCTACATGATGCAGCAGACTATCGAACGGCAGGGCGGCTACGAATGGCTCGACGCGGCACCTCGGACATTACCCGCCCGGGAGCACCGGCCGCCTTATGGCTCTGACGGCGATTACTTCTCGAAGCCGAACCGGGAGCAGGTTTTCGAGGCGGTTTATGGCCTCATGCATGAAGCAGATCCGCGAGGCTTCCCACCGCTCTTCCGCTAGCGGGTCGGGTGGTCTATCAGCTCGATCCGCCTGAGGTGGCGCCCGCCATCGAAGGGCTCCCCGAGCCAGATGCGCACGATCTCGAGCGCAGCCTGCAGTGGCATCATCCTTTGGCCGAGCGAGATCATGTTGGCGTCATTGTGCCTGCGAGCCAGTTCCGCACTTTCGTTGTTCCAGCACACGGCACATCGAATGCCCGGGAGCCGATTGGCAACTATAGCTTCCCCATTCCCTGAACCGCCGAGCACGACGCCGCGCTCACATGCGCCATCCGCAACCGCCTCGGCAGCGGGCCTGATGAAAAGAGGATAGTCCACGGGATTTTCGGAATACGTGCCGAAGTCCCGCACCTCGTGTCCCGCGGCAGTGAGCATCGCACGAATCTGTTCCTTGTAGAGGAAACCGGCGTGATCTGAGGCCAATGCGATCTTCATAAGCCAATTATCCTCCTGCAAGCCGAGCCCCGCAAAACTGAAGCCGCGAAATGCACGAGATACACGAAATCACCTTCGCCTATTTCGTGGCCCTGATCCTAACGCCTTATGTAAGCCATGTTGCCGCCGATATAGGTCCGCTCCACTTCGAGCGACAGGAGCGCTCTTGGCGGTATCGTCAGGATATCATCGGAGAGCACGATGAAGTCAGCCAGCATGCCGGGTGCGATCTGACCTTTGATTTCCTCCTCGAACCCGGCGTAAGCGGACTCGACGGTGTAGGCGCGCAGGATTTCCTTCCTCGTGAGGCACTGCTCGGCGTGCCAGCCGCCTTCCGGCTTGCCGTCGGGAGATTGTCGCGTCTCCGCAGCATACATACCCCAGAATGGATTGGGAGTTTCGCCCGGGAAGTCGGAATTGAGCGGCACATGCACACCGGCATCCAGAAATGCCCGCCACGCATAAGCGCCTTTGATCCGCTCCGTGCCGACACGGTTTTCCGCCCACGCCATATCCGAGGTGCAGTGGGGCGGCTGCATGCTGGCTATGATGCCGAGCCTGGTGAATCGCGGGATGTCCTGCAGGGCAATCACCTGGGCATGTTCGATCCGCAGCCTGGGATCCTTTGCGCCGGGCGCTTCTTTGAGCGCGGCCTCATAGGCATCCAGGGTGACCCGGTTGGCACGATCCCCGATGGCATGCACGGCCACCTGCAATCCGGCTTTCAGTGCCCGGGAGGTCAGTTTGTAGATCTCCTCCTGCGACGTGGTCAATTGTCCGCGGGTTTCGGGAGCATCCGAATAGGGTTCAAACAGGGCTGCGCCGCGCGATCCCAGCGCCCCGTCGGCAAATATCTTGAGGCAGCGTATGGTCAGCGTAGCGTTAGCGTCAAAGTAAGGTCCATGCTGGAGAAAAGGCTCGATCAACTCCCTGTCGGTAGCGTCGAGCATCACGTAGACTCTGGTTTTAAGCTGTTTTTTGTTCGCGAGGGACATGAGCGCCGCGAGCATCGGTTTCGACACATTTGCGTCGTGAACCGTCGTCAGGCCATACTTCAGGCATTCCTCACCCGCCAGCGTGAAGGGCTTTTCCATAAGCGCGGGGGACAACGGGGGAATGTGCCGCGTAAGCAACGCCTGTGCATCATTTTTCAGGATGCCGGTCGGCCTTCCGGTTTTAGGATCCTTGAGAATCTCCCCGTTCGGCGGATTGGGTGTGTTGCCTGTAATTCCGGCGATCTCCATCGCTTTTGCGTTTGCCCAGCCGGCAAAGCCGTGCAGCCCGCTGAGCCATACCGGGTTGTTCGGCGCCGCAAGGCTCAACTTCTCGTTGTTCGGGTAAGCTTTCGCCCACGCCCCCTCATCCCATCCCCAGCCTGTGATCCACTCTCCCGCCGCCGATTGGGCGGCACGATCCTTTACTTTCTGCACCACTTCATCCGGTGTCGTGATTCCTTCGACATTCAGCTCGATGAAGCTCTTACCCAGACTGAAAAGGTGAACGTGCGATTCGATGATTCCGGGCATGACCGTCCTGCCGCGCAGGTTGATTTGCTCGGCGTCCGAAAACGCACGTCTCATATCCCCAGTTTTGCCTACGGCTACGATTTTGCCGTTCCCCACGGCGAATGCTTCGGTTTCCGGGAGTGAGTCGTTCATGGTGACGACGTGTCCATTTACAAAGATGCGCTCGGCACGCGGGAACGGCTTGCATGCGATCATGAAAGTTGAGACAAGGACAAGAAGTGCGCCTCGGGTCAAAAGAATCACTGCTTTCCCTGACATGAGTCCCCCTTGTGCAATGCCGGAAGTATAGGCTGCGAACTGCTATTTCTGCATGATAAGCAGAAACAGCTGCGAATGACACGAATAATTTCCAGGGCGTGTCGAGTGTTTCTCACGAAGCACGATGCTTTGCGTTATACCTGATCACTGAAACGCAATCCCTGTTGAATCATCCCCGCGTCCCGACTACCAGGCACGTCGGCCCCGGCAGCCGGATGTGTTTCACATCCGGGAAACCCGCCTCCCGCATCCAGGCTGTGTATTCGTCTATACTATAGCTGCTGCCGGCACGGGTACCCACCAGCATGTTGAGCGCGAACAGTGCTGCAGATTTGGGTGAGGTTTTGTCCGGCTCGAGGATGAAATCCTGCACGACCAGGCGACCCTGCGGCCCGAGGGCCTGACAGCAACGCTGGAACAGGTCGCGGTTTTCCCCGGGATCGAGCATGTGACAGATCGCCGATACAAAAACGAGATCGAAGCCGGCGCCGAGGGGGTCGGCGCGCAGATCGCCCGCGCCTATCTTTATGCGTGCAGTCAGACCGGCCATTTCGACATATTTCCCGGTGATCGGGACAACCTCAGGAAGATCTAATATTTCCACCTGCAAGTCGCCGGATGCCTGTGCGAACGCTATCGAGTAAGCACCGGATCCCCCGCCCAGATCCAGCATCCTGTGCACTCCCTCCAAATCCACGGCGCGGACAACGAGCGGTATCCGCTCGGCAGCGTTGCGATCCATGGCGGCGATGAACGCATGCGTCCAGTTCTCATCGCGCGCGCCCGTCTCCCTGCTTATGACGGCGGTTCCGGCGCGAATGCAGTCGGTCAGGGTGGACCACCGCGGCCAAAGATGGACGGTGTGCATCAGGCCCTCTCGGGAATTGTCCGGAGAGCCGGCAGTGAAATAACGCGCGCTTGTTCTCGTGTTGTGGAAAATCCCGGACTCTTTTGACAGCATGCCTATGGCCGCCAGGGCGTTCAAGAGCATTTCCGTGGCGCGTGTGTCAGTAGCCAGGCAGGCCGCAACTGATTCCGCCGACGCTCCCCCTCCGACAGCGGAAAAAACGTCGAGCTCGATCGCGGTCAACAGCGCGCGGCTTTCCTGGAACGCGCGCAGGGTCTGCAGCAACTCGTCCGGAAGAGATCCGGAAGCATCCCGGGCGCGCATCGCAGCCTCTCTCTTCTCACGATTGCAGAGGATTTCCGCCCTCAACTGCGAGGTGTCACTGCGCATCAAGCGCTCCACCGGAGTTCCTTCCTTGAAATGGGAGCGCACGATTTCGGGCACGTCCTCGGGGCTGACGCCGCCATACCAGATGCCATCCGGATACACCACCAGGTTCGGTCCGTGCTCGCAGAGTCCCAGCGACCCGCACGTGGTGAGCTGAACCTCGTCGATCATTCCCTGCGCGGCAATCTCTCTGCGAAGCGTCTCAATGACCGCCCCGGCGCCACGAGCGGTGCAGGCGGGTGCGCCTTCCGGCTTTACCTGATCACAGATAAACACGTGATACAGAAACGGTTCCATCTCTCCCCCTTAGACTTTTTTATTGTGTTAAGCCCGAAGCGGCGCTACCGTCGTTGGTACGAAATCCTGATCCGGTGGGCTGTAGCCCGGAGGGGGAGCTTCAACCCCGTCTGGCTCATATAGCTTCTGAGCCGGCTCAAGAATCTGAATCCCTCTCCCGGTGCTCACGGTCATCAACAGCTCCACGGGCAATGCGCGCATGGCGTCCTCGAAAGCGGACGGTCTCCCGATTAGGGTACTACATGGCCAACTTGCTCGAAAAGGCTCGAATTACTTTCACCGGGAAAATGGCTTCGATGACACGCCGGGAAGCCTGGTGCATTGTACGCGACCACGGCGGCGAACCCACTTCGTATGTATCGCATCGAACGGCGATGCTGGTCGTCGGCACCGACGGCTGGCCGCTGCTTCCTGACGGTGAGATCAGCCACAAGCTTAGACGTGCGGAAGAGCTGAGGGGAGCAGGCTGCCCGATTCGCATCGCGCCCGAGACGGAGTTCCTGGAGGTTATCGGCAGGGCGGAGCCAGGGGAGGCGCAGCGCAAGATGTTCCCGCCAGGCGAGGTATGCCGGATCCTGAAGATCGACAGAGGGACACTCCGCGGCTGGCAACAGTCTGGGCTGATCCGGTCCCAGGATGGGTTCTATGATTTTCAGGATCTGGTTTCCATCCAGGCCATCCACGAATTGGTACGTAATGGCGTCCGGCCGGAGAAGATCGCCCAGAGCCTGCGCAATCTGGCAGTCATCCTCCCGGGTATGGAAAGACCACTGGCCCAATTGCGGGTGATCGGGGAGAATCCGAACGTGCTGCTTGTCAATCACGATGGTGTGCGCTTCTCAGCGACCGGGCAACTGCTGTTCAATTTTGAGGGGCAGGGCCGGGCCGGAGGCGTCGTGCTCCCTCTGGACCTACAGGCGCGCAATTCGGCTGAGTGGTTCGAACTGGGCCTCGGCTGCGAAGAGGAGGGATTGTATCCGGAAGCCACCGAGGCATTCCGGGCGGTTCTGGCGCTCGAGCCCGGTTCTTCCCAGGCCTACATGCATCTGGGAAACGTCATGCGTGAGATGGGCGTCCTGTGGGCTGCCGAGGAGTTTTACGGCAGCGCCACGCAGCTGGACCCCGGCATGGCTCTGGGTTGGTGGAATCTGGCTGGAGCCCAGGAGGAACAGGGAAAGACTGAGGAAGCCATCGCGAGCTATCACTCGGCTCTCGCGGCAAGCCCGGATTATGCCGACGGGCACTTCAACCTGGCGCTATGCTATGAAAAGGCCGGCCGCAGGCGGGATGCCTGCCGGCATTGGTTTGCCTACCTGAAACTGGATCCGGCAAGCGCCTCGGCACGTGTCGCCAGGCGGCACCTTTCCGTGAGCGCCGAGGCGTGAGCGGGAAAACGGGCAGGCGCGGACCGGCGTCAAGGAATGAAGCCTCTCCGGTACCAACGGGGTGGACGAGGACGGAGGAGGCCTCGCGCCCCGGGCTTTCCCGGTCGACCATTTCGCGGTTGGGTCCTGCTATCTCCCTTTCTGAGGGCGGTTCATGCCTCTCCCTTTTTCTGTAATGCAACGACAAATCGCGCCTTGACAGGCTCTAAGAGCCACGGCTAAGATTGCGGCGGGCTCAGCGTGAATGCACGAACATATCTCATGAGCTACTTTACGTTTGTAGATTCCATCCGATGACCATCAAGAGCGACAGGATTGAGATAAGGATCGGCAGCGCGCTGGAATACCTGGATCTGGTGCAGACCCTAACGGACTGCGTTACGGACTTCATGGGATTTGACGATGATACGGCTCACTGGATCGGCATGTCGGTCCGTGAATCGGTAACGAATGCCATCCAGCACGGCAACCGGATGGATCTGAGCAAGAGAGTGGACATCACCTTCGAGGTTGCCACGGATCAGCTCGACATATCGGTCCGGGACGAGGGTGCCGGCTTTCAGATTGACAGCCTGCCGAATCCGCTCGATCCCGAGAATCTCCTGAAGCCCAGCGGGCGCGGAATCTTTTATATTCGGTCCTTTATGGATGAGGTAGAATTCATTGCGCACTCCCAGGGTGGAATGGAAGTTCGCATGGTTAAGAAGGTACCTTCAAATTCAGCAGTCAAGGAGACAGAGATATGAAGATCGAGAATCGCATCGTCGGGGACGTGCATGTGCTGGATTGCAGCGGAAAAATAACCCTCGGCGAGGGGACGATGGCCATTCGGAATACGGTCCGCGAGGTGATCAAGGCCGGCGGCAAGAAAATCGTGCTCAACCTTGCCGACGTCAACTACATCGACAGCTCCGGCATAGGCGAACTGGTCAGCAGCTTTACGACGGTCACCAATCAGGGCGGACAGACTGCTGACAGTGTTTCAGACTTACGACAACGAGCAGACCGCGATCGGCAGTTTTTAGCGGAAGATACTGTTGAAGTTCAGGACCTTGGTGAGATCGTTGATCACGACAAATCCCATCAGGAGGATCAGGAAAACGAAACCCACCTGAACGATCTTCTCTTTGATTCCGAGGCTCAGGTCCCGCCCGATCAGGCCTTCGATCAGGAGCAGAGCAATTACGCCGCCATCCAGAATGGGGATCGGGAGCAGGTTGAAGATTCCGAGGTTGAGGCTCAACAACCCAATAAAACCGATGAAGAGCCGGGCGCTGTGAGTACGGGCAGCGTCCCCGGCTACGCCTGCAATCCCGATAGGTCCCGAGATAGTCTTGACTGAGGCGCTTCCGGTAAATATCCTGCCGATAACCTGCATCGTAAGAACTGCGATGTCATAGTTGTGGCGAACCGCGTGTTTCACCGACCCGAGGAGCCCGTAGCGCTCGTGGTCTGCCGGAATCTTGGCGTAAAAGCCGACAAGCACGCGACCCTTGTCCTCGATCGGCGTGATTGTGAGCCAATGCGTGGCACTGGTGCGAGGAAGCTCCTGAACTGTGGATTCCCAGCTCGCGCCAGGCGGAGGCGAAACGGCTGGGCGCCGGATCTCGAATTGCAGCGGCACACCCTTGCTTTCCGAAATGATGCTGAGGATCTCGTCATAGCCGCTGCCCCGCTTGCCGCCTCCCTGAACCGAGAGGATCTCATCCCCTGGTTTCAGGCCGGCCTTCTGTGCAGGCGAGTTTGGATCCAACTCCTGCACGATCGTCCTGGGCAGCATGTAGTTAAACCCGAGGCTGATAGGATCGACGTCTTCTGTCGGCGGTGTATCGAAGTGCAGCTCGATCCGCTGGCCGCTGCGATCGACGCTCACGTTCAGCGCATCCCGGGGCGCCGTCCCCAGCGCGATCTCCATGCTTTGCCAGGTGTTGACCCGGTTGCCGTTGACCGCCACGATGCGGTCTTTCGACTTGAGTCCGGCGCGCTGCGCGACCGAGTTGTATATGACCGGGCCAACATCGGCCGGGCCGATGAGATAGCGGTATGCCAGCACACCCTCCATGTAGGAAGTGGTCACAATCGCCACTGCCAGCAGGATGTTCATGAACGGGCCAGCCAGTGAAACCAGCAACCGGTGCCACTTGGGATGAGACTGGAACTCGTCCGGAGCTCCTTGACGCTCCTCATCAAACGCCTCCCCGGCCATCTTCACGTAACCGCCCAGAGGTAGGGGGCTTACGCGATACTCCGTGCCTCCGCGCGTAAATCCAGCGAGGCGTGGGCCGAAACCCAATGAAAAGGTGATCACCCGGATCTTCAACAGCTTGGCCATGGCGAAATGACCGAACTCGTGAACAGTGATCACGATGCCCAGCACCACGATGAAAGCCAGGATAGTTGTTACCATCAGAACAGTTTCCTCTTGCTCCCCCTAATTATGATGCTCCAAAGGGGAAAAACTCTCAATGCGCAGCCGAGCACGTGTGGTCTGCGAACTCCCATGCCTTCCGTCGCGCCCAGGCATCGGCATCGAGAACGGCGCCGAGGGAGGAAGCTTCTACCGGAGTATGTGCGTCCAGTACCGAGGCAATGATGCTGGGGATGCCGTCGAACCCGATCCTGTTGTCCAGGAAAGACTCGACAGCAACCTCGTTGGCAGCATTGAGCACTGCAGGGGCCGTGCCCCCGGACCGCAACGCCCGATATGCGAGGTTCAGACACTGAAACTTGTCATGATCAGGCTCTAGAAATTCGAGCCTGGAGAGTTTCTGGAGATCGAGGGAGGGGAGCGCGCAGTTCCACCTTTCCGGATATGTCAGGGCATACTGGATGGGGACGCGCATGTCTGCCAGCCCCAACTGAGCCAGGACGGATCCATCGATGAATTCAACCATCGAGTGGACGATGCTCTGGGGATGGACCGTGACGGCGACCTCGTCGGCTGTGACACCGAACAGCCAGGAGGCCTCGATGACTTCAAGCCCCTTGTTCATGAGGGTGGCGGAATCGATGGTGATTTTCTTTCCCATGCGCCAGGTGGGATGGTTCAAGGCCTCTTCTCTCGTAACCGCGGCCAACTTCTCCTTCGGGGTGTCCCGGAACGGCCCGCCCGAAGCGGTCAGGATCAAACGCCGGATCTCGCTCCGGCATGCGCTGCGCAGGCACTGGTGGATCGCGTTGTGCTCGCTGTCCACCGGCAGGATTTCCACGCCGCGCTCGCGCGCCTTTTCCATCATCAATTGACCCGCCATGACCAGCGTCTCTTTGTTGGCCAGGGCGATGTGCTTGCCGCTCTCGACTGCGCGATAGGTCGGCAGCAGCCCCGCGGCTCCGGTGATGGCCGACAGGACTGTCGTCGCCTCCGGATGGCACGAGACCTCGGTCGTCCCCTCCTCTCCATAAACGAAGCGGGTCTGATCGAGAGGGTACCCTCGGTGGCGCAGGATCGCCTGCAACTCACGGGAGGTGCATTCGTCCAGGCTGGACGCGATCCGTGGATGGGCGGCCTCTATTTGGTTCGCCAGCAACGAGATGTTTCTGCCGCCGGCCAGCCCTACGACACGAAAAGCAGCGGGGAAACTGGAAGTCACCCGGAGAGTATTGGTGCCGATGGAACCCGTCGAACCAAGAATTGATATGGATTTCATGGAAACGCGCCTCGTGGGCCAATATAAAACTTACATTCTATCGAATCCGGCTCCGCGGCGCCACCAAACTTCCGAAAAAGGCACCTTTGGGAATCCTGATGTCGGCAAGATTGCTCTTTGTTGCCCCATCGAGTTCCGCTGCAGGCGGTCGGCCATCCTGTCCGAACAGATCCACGAGGCGGGGCAAGCCGGGTGTGCTGGCCTTTGAAACAACGATCTCAGCGGCCGATACAGCTCCCCTGGCAAATTGCGCCAGGACGGCAGCAGACCCGGTTGCCGCAGCTTGCCCAACGACCAATCTGGAATCACAATATAGACGTGTGTTGTTATCATCCACCGCGGAGGTTGGGGGGATGAACCACCCTGAGCCGTTTCGATTTTACACGGAACGTCATCTGGTCGAACTCACCGGCCGGAACGCGCGTACTCTCCCCCAGCTGCTCGCCATTTTGCGCGAAGTGCCGGGCTCTTCTGTCTTCTATCACACCCACCAGCGTTTTCTGACACACCACTTTGAGAAGCCCGTGGTCTACAACGACTTTGCCGTTTGGGTCGGCGAGGCGTTGCGGGAGGATGCGCTATCGGAAAAACTCGCCGCCATCGACATGCTGGCTTTCACCTCGGTGAGGCAACTGCGCGACAGCATCGTGCAGACGATCGAGATTCACCTGCGCACGGTCGGCGGACGTGCCCGCGAATGCCCGCCTGGCGATGAGTTTCATTTCTGCAAGTCCAAGAGCTTTATCATGCCGCTCGGCACGGTCGGGAGCAACGTCGCGGATTTTTTCTCCAAATTGCCGACGATTACGAACAACTCGCTCTACTTCCATTTTCTGGAGGCGCGCTTCCGGCTGGAGCGTGCCACCAACGATTTTTCCCAATGGCTGGCAGGGTGGGGTAAGACGGAACTTGCCGGGGCTATCGGTGCACTGGATCCCTATGAACGCACCATGGACGAGCTGAAAAACGAGATCATCGAGTTGAGCCGCCGGAAGGGAGCGCATTGATATGCCCATGAAGCTGCGGGATTACGAGGGCATCGTTGGGGTCGAGATTCTGGACGAGCTCAAAGTCGTCGCCGATCGTGTCCGGACCAAGCGGCTGCAAAACATCAATTCGACCCCGGTCGGCGGCGGCGTGGCAGAGATCCTCACGAGGATGGTGCCCCTGCTGCGCGAACTCGGTGTCGATGCGGCTTGGGATGTGATCAAAGGAGACCAGGCCTTTTTCAATGTCACGAAGGCCTTCCACAACGCCTTGCACGGAAAATCCGAGCAGATTTCTGAAGAAATGCTGGAGTGCTACCGGGCAAATACTGAGATGAATCTGCGCGAGATGAATTTCACCGGAGACGTCGTGTGGATTCACGATCCGCAGCCGGCCGGACTGATCGCCGCAAAGAAAGAGATCGGCCGCCAATGGGTCTGGCGGTGCCACATCGACATATCAACCCCGGATCCGCGCGTGTGGGAGTTTCTCAGACCCTTCGTGGAGCAGTACGACGCATCGATTTTTTCCATGCCCGATTTCGCCCAGCGCCTGCCCATCCCGCAATTCATGATGGCTCCTTCCATCGATCCCCTGAGCGAGAAGAATCGCGACCTGGAGCCGGGCGAGATTGTCAAGGTTCTGGAAAAATACGGGATCGATCCCGAATGCCCGATTCTGACACAAATCTCGCGATTCGATCGTCTCAAGGATCCTGTGGGCGTGATCGCATCTTATCGGAGAGTCAAGAAGCGATGCAACTGCCAGCTGGTTCTGGCCGGAGGCGGGGCATCGGACGATCCGGAGGGGGAACTGGTTCTGCAGGAAGTGCGGGAAGCGGCAGGAACTGATCCCGATATTCACATCCTGCTGCTTCCGCCCTTCAGCGATATCGAGATCAACGCACTTGTTCGTGCCTCCACCATTGTTTTTCAGAAATCCATCAAGGAGGGCTTCGGTCTTACCGTGAGCGAAGCTCTGTGGAAGAAGAAACCGGTCATCGGGTCCGCGGTGGGCGGCATCAAGATACAAATTATCGATGGAGTCACGGGATTCCTGGTTCATTCTCCCGAAGGCGCAGCGTATCGAGCCCTTCAGTTGCTCTCCGATGCGGAACTGCGCCGGAGGCTGGGTGAAAATGGCTATCAGCACGTGAAGCAGAATTTTCTGCTGACCCGGAATGTGAAGGATTACCTGTTGATCATGCTTGCGCTCGACTACCCTGAGAAGGATATCGTTTATCTGGACTAATGCCGGAGAGAGGCTATCTGATTCCACTCTGCCTGGTTTACGCATGGTGCTTCCGAAGCGGGCATCTCGAATCTTGGGTCCTTTTGGCGTCTCCATTCAAAGTGCCTTTGTCCCGATGCCGGGCTGGCATGTTTCCGCGTCGGCGAAAGGTGCAATGGGTATGAAGAAGCGCACTAGGGGCGACCCCGTTTACGTTCCCGCGTCCACTTATCGACTGCAATTCAATCGCTTCTTTACCATAAAACATGCTGCGGCACTTACAGACTACCTGGACAAGCTCGGCATCAGCGACTGTTATGCTTCACCGTTGCTCATGGCTCGCCCCGGCAGCCTGCACGGCTATGACGTGACAGATTTCACCAGGATCAATCCGGAGATCGGAACCCTGGAGGAGTTCTCGAGCTTTGTCGGACGTCTCAGACAACTTGATATGGGCCTGCTCCTGGACGTCGTGCCTAATCACATGTGTATCGGAGACTCGAGCAACATCTGGTGGTGGGATGTACTCGAGAACGGTCCCAGTTCCCCTTACGCGTGGTTTTTTGACATCGACTGGAATCCGCCCAAAGAGGACCTCGCCAACAAAGTGCTCCTTCCGGTTCTTGGCGACCAGTACGGGCGAGTCCTGGAAGACCAGCAGATTACCATAGCATGGGACACCAATGGCTTTTCCACATGTTTCTATCAGACCCGATTACCGGTCGCACCGCATACCTGGCACCTGATTCTCGAGCCGGCGCTGGCTGAACTGAAGCAGACTGTCGGCGATTCGCCCCAGGATGTGCTCGAGTTGGAAAGCATCCTCACCGCCATATCGCACCTCCCGGACCATAGCGAAACCGATGAGGCCAGGATCCACGAGCGGCAGCGGGAAAAGGAGGTCATCAAACGGCGCCTGTCGACCCTTCTCGAAGCCAGCGCTCCGGTCCGGTGCGCCTTCGAAGCATCCCTGACGAGGATCAACGGAACGCCAGGCGATCCCAGGAGCTTCGACCGGCTGGAACGGCTCCTGGCGGGGCAGGCGTACCGTCTTAGCTTCTGGCGCGTCGCTGCCGACGAGATCAACTATCGGCGGTTCTTCGATATCAATGATCTGGCAGCGATCCGGGTAGAGGATCCCGCAGTATTTGCCGCGGTTCATGCGTCGATTTTCGATCTCATCCGGCTCGGCCATGTCATCGGGCTGCGAATCGACCATCCGGACGGTCTGTTCGAGCCGGAACGGTACTTCCGGGACCTGCAGGAGGGTTGCCGGACCGCACGCGAATCCTCCGGTTCTGCTTCGGAACACCCGTCTTTTGTCGTGGCGGAAAAAATCCTGGTTGGTGATGAAGCTCTGCGCCCCGGCTGGGAGATCGAAGGCACGACAGGGTACGACTTCCTGAACCTCCTCAATGGAGTCTTCGTCGACAGGGCGAGACGACGCACGTTTGTGCATCTTTACCAGAAGTTCACCGGCTGGTCGGGGCCGTACGAGAGCATGGTTTTTGAGCACAGCAAGAAACTGATCATGCAGGTGTCGATGTCAAGCGAGCTGAACGTGCTGGCACGCATGCTGGATCGCGTTTCCGAGCAGCACCGATGGTCGCGGGATTTCACACTCGAAAACCTGCGCGATGCGTTGCGCGACGTGGTCAGCTGCTTCCCGATCTATCGAACCTATATTGAAAGCGACGCGACAAGGGTGGATTCCGAGGACGAACGCTACATCCGGCTGGCGATCTCAGTCGCAAAACGACGCAACCCGGCGTTGAGCGCGTCGGTTTTCGACTTCATCCAGAGCGTGCTTCTGCTGGAGGACCCCGGCGGACTCAGTGACGAACAGCGGGCCGAACGAAGGCTCTTCGTCCTGCGCCTGCAACAGTACACCGGGCCGGTGATGGCGAAAGGCCTGGAGGACACCGCGTTCTATCGCTATTATCCCCTGGCTTCGCTCAATGAGGTTGGCGGCAGCCCGCAGCGATTCGGCGTATCGCGTGATTATTTCCATGCCCGGAATGCCGCGCGCATGGACCAATGGCCCAACTCGCTGCTGACTACGTCCACTCATGACAGCAAGTGCAGTGAGGATGTCCGGGCTCGTATCAATGTCCTGTCGGAGATACCCGCGGAATGGTATCGGGCGCTGCGCTCCTGGCAGAAACTGAACCGGAGCCGGAAGGCAGATCTTGCTGGCGTCGAAACGCCGAGCGCCAATGCGGAGTACCTTCTCTACCAGACGCTCCTGGGTGTGTGGCCCCTCAAGCCCATGAACCCTCAGGAGCACGAGGAGTTCGTATCCAGAATTCAAGCTTACATGGAAAAGGCGTTGCGTGAGGCAAAGCTGTTCACCAGCTGGGTCAGCCCCAACACATCCTACGAGACTATCGTGCGTAATTTTATCCAGGCGGTTCTGGATCCCGCGCCCGGCAACGAGTTTCTCAATGGATTCATCCCCTTTCAGCGCAGGATCGCGTGGGCTGGAATGCTGAATTCTCTGGCGCAGGTGCTGCTGAAGATCGCTGCGCCGGGCGTCCCCGATTTCTACCAGGGTAACGAAGTCTGGAACTTCAGTCTCGTGGATCCCGACAACCGCCGCCCGGTGGACTATCAACTGCGTCGGTCCCTGCTCGAGCGGCTGGATGATGAGAGTCGGGAAGATCCGGCCGATGCGGTCCTGCGCCTGGCAAACGAACCCAGCGACGGCGGCATCAAGCTCTATGTGACGAGTCGAGCTTTGAAGTTTCGCAAGGCCAACCGGGATCTCTTTGCCCGGGGAGCCTACCTCCCTTTGCGCGCAGCTGGGAGTCGGCAAAAACACATCATTGCTTTTGCCCGGACGCTGGGTCGCCGGTCCGTGCTCGCCTTGGCCGGCCGCTTTTTCACGGCGCTAGGGAACGGCGGGCCATTTCCGGTGGGAGAGGAGGCTTGGGGGGACACGATTGTGCTGCTGCGCAAGAGGGTGGTCGGCAACACCCTTCTGGATGTGTTCACCCAGCGGCGTATAAGCGTGGACAGCAACAAAGGCAGGCTAGCTCTTCCTTTGGCGCAGGTTTTTTCGCACCTGCCCTTCGCTTTGCTGGATATGGAGGACACCTCGCGCAATGCCTGAGGGACCGCTAAGGGATCCATGGGAACTTCGATTTGGCGCTCGGGTTTTGCCGGGCGGCGGCGTGCAGTTTCGTGTCTGGGCGCCACGGCTGCAGACCATCGCCTTGCAGATCCTGCAGAGCGCGACCCGCACAATCCCGATGAGTCCGGAAGCCGCAGGAGAGTTCACCGCAACAGTGCCGGATCTTGCCGCGAGTACCGATTACAGTTTTATACTGGGGGACGGCAGGGAACGCCCCGATCCGGTTTCCCGCTGGCAACCTGCGGGAGTCCACGGCCCTTCGCGGGTGGTCGATCCCCATTCGTTTGTCTGGTCCGACCAGGACTGGAAGGGGATCGCTTTCAGACAACTGGTGATCTACGAACTGCACGTGGGGACCTTCACACCAGAGGGAACTTTTGAGGCAATTATTCCCAGACTCCATTATCTGCGGCAACTGGGGATTACCGCGGTGGAACTGATGCCGGTGGCGGAGTTCCCGGGCGCGCGCAACTGGGGCTATGACGGCGCTTGCCTGTATGCCCCCCATTCAGCGTATGGAGGTCCGGCTGGGCTTCAAAGACTTGTGGATGCCTGCCACCGCGCGGGTCTCGCCGTTGTGTTGGACGTCGTTTACAATCATTTCGGTCCGGAGGGAAATTACCTGGGAGATTTCGCTCCCATCTTCACCGCCAGATATCACGCGCCCTGGGGTGACGCGGTCAATTTCGATGGCGCCGACAGTGACGGCATACGCCGCTTCTTCGTCGATAACGCCCTGTACTGGTTGACCGAGTATCATGTCGATGCCTTGCGTCTTGACGCCGTTCACGAGATTTTCGATGGCGGATCCCGGCATTTCCTGGCGGAACTGGCTGAATCTTTTCATGGACAGGCGGAGCGATTGGGACGCTCAGCCTGGATCATCGCCGAAAGCGACCTCAACGATGTCCGCATCATCGAGCCCCGATCCCGATGTGGCTTTGGGATCGACGCCCAATGGCACGATGATTTCCATCACTCTCTGCACGCGGTTGTGACAGGAGACAAGCGCGGATACCTGGCGGACTTTGGCACGCTCGAGGATCTCAGGAAGTCCATTTGTGATGGTTTCGTGTATGACGGCAAGTACTCCGCTTATCGCCGGCGATGCCATGGCAGCTCGTCGAAGGAGCGGCCAGGCAGTCAATTCGTGGTATATGTTCAGAACCACGACCAGGTTGCAAATGCATGCCTCGGGGCCAGATTGTCGATCCGCGTCTCGCCGGAGCAGCAGAAACTGGCAGGGGCAGTCGTTTTGTGTTCCCCCTGTATTCCTATGATCTTCATGGGGCAGGAGTATGGAGAGACTGCGCCGTTTTTCTTTTTCACGAGCTTCGATGACCCAAAATTGGCGCAGGCGGTTCGCGAAGGGCGCAGGAGAGAATACGCCGCATTTTACTCCGACCGCGAATTTCCAGAGCCGCAGGCGCCTGCAACATTCGAGAGGTCCAGACTCTGCTGGCCGTTGATGGAGCGATCGCCACACGCCGGAATTCTTCGATTTTATCAGGATTTGGTGGCCTTGAGAAAGCAGCACAACTGTCTGTCCAATTGCCGTAAGGATCTTACCAGCGTCGATTTATCCACGCAGGCGAAATGGCTGGTCATTGAGCGGAGGGACTCATCCGCCTCTCGGGCCCTGCTGGTCTGCAATTTCTCCTCTGGCAGTCAGAGCATCCCGATCCTCTATGATGACTGTGATTGGCGGCTGGCGCTGTGGAGCGGCGCTTCTCAATACGGGGGCCGTTTGGGCGAATCAGAACCGCCCGCGCTTCTAAGAAAAAGAGCTGAAGCGCCCCTGCATGTCGTTACTGCGGGATATGGAGCTATTCTGTTCACGAGTACATGAGCTGGAGATAGAAATACATGGCAGGGAAAGCAAACAGAAGGCTGTCAATGCGGTCGAGCAGGCCCCCGTGCCCCGGGATCAGGTTCGAGCTTTCTTTGACCTCCGCTGCGCGTTTGAGCATCGATTCCGCCAGGTCACCGAGCTGGCCGAATATGCCAACGAGCAGCGAAGTCGCGATGACGTGCCTCAAGGGAAGATCGGCAAAGAAGTAATGACGGAGAAGGACAGCCACCAACAGCCCGGCCAGCAGGCCGCCCAGTGCCCCCTCATTGGTCTTTTTAGGGCTTAGCCGGGGTGCAAAAGGTGTGCGGCCGAAGCTCTTGCCGGCAATAAAGGCGGCGGTGTCTCCCGCCCAGATGACGGCCAGCAAAATCAGGGTCCACTCCAAACCGAACTTGGCGCCAAATGCATAACGCACGGCAAAGGCGGCGTAGAGGCAGAGCGCCAGGTAGCAGACGCCCAGCAGGTTGACCATCAGCCCCAGCACACGGTCCCGCATCGCATCCCGGCGCCACATTGCCGCCAGGAACGCGGCCACAAACAATCCCGCACCCAGAACGGTGGTCGGAAACCGCCCCGACTGAAAGCCGATGAGAAGAATCCAGAAGCCGGCGTAACCGAGCCACGGCTGCCCGCGTATCCCCATGCTCTGCATGATCTGAAAATACTCATTGAGGCACAAGGATCCGACGATCCCCAGTGCCGCGAGGTAATAAGCCGGCGGAGAGAGGAGAACAACAGCCAGTGTGACCGGTATCAGCAGCAGGGCAGATAGGACTCGTTTGAGCATATCATCTGGAGACATCCGGGATGCCCCCATAGCGGCGATCTCTTTTTTGAAAGTCCAGGATGGCTTCGAACAGGTGTCGCCGGCGGAAATCGGGCCAGTAGGTCGGCGTGACATAGATTTCGGCATAGGCGATCTGCCACAGAAGGAAGTTGCTGACCCGCAGTTCGCCGCTGGTGCGGATGAGCAGGTCCGGGTCCGGAATGCCCCCCGTATAAAGGGATTGAGAAATCAGCTCTTCCGTAATCTGGATCCGGCGTCCATTCTGCTGATCCAGCAGCCTGTTAAAGGTGTCCACGAGTTCGGCGCGTCCCCCATAATTGAGCGCCACATTGAGGATCATTCCGGTATTGGAGCTCGTCTTTTCCATGGCCCGTTCCAGCTCATGCCGGACCGAAGGTGCGAGTTCCTCCACGCGACCGATGGCGAGAAAGCGAATGTTCCCGTCGACCAGCCTGGTCAGCTCGCGCTTGACATACTCCTTGAGCAGCCGCATGAGGATGCGCACTTCGGTTTGCGGCCTCTTCCAGTTCTCCACGGAGAACGCATACAGCGTCAGGACTTCAAGGCCCAGGCGCGCAGAAACCTCGACGATCTCCCGAACCGAATCGATACCGGCACGATGTCCGGCGACCCTTGGCAGTCTGCGTTGTCGTGCCCACCGGCCGTTACCATCCATGATGACGGCAACGTGACGCGGCAGCCGGTCTCTGTCAATGCTCCGGAGCAGGCTCGCTTCGACAGTTCCTGGTTGGGCAAGAACACCCTTACCAGTCATACAAGGAAACCTCGCTCTATGATTAGATGTACCATGGTAGCACCAAAATGGGACCCCGAAATACATGAAATGCGGCCAAGGAACCTTCGGGGATTCTCCGCAGTTCAGGGTTGCCTTGGAGATAGCGGCCGGCGCCCTCAATACCGGACTTTGAGCAGGATGAGGCCGTGGGCCGGGACCGTGAAACCGGCCCGGCTGCGATCGTGGCACTCGAACAGATCCTCGAATTCGGGCAATGTCATCAGCCCACGTCCCAGTTCGAGGAGCGTGCCCACCATGTTGCGGACCATGTGGTGCAGGAAACCGTTCCCCTCGACCGTGAAAAGCAGGCGGTAGCCGGCGCCTTTGAGCCGGCAACTGTAAATATGGCGCACGGTATGTTTCCGGCCACCCCCCTTGGCGGCGAAGCTGGCGAAATCGTGCGCGCCCACAAACAACGCCGCCGCCCGCTGCATGATCGTAAGGTCAATGGGGTATGGGTAATGAAAATGCTCCCGTGCCAGATGAGGCGGCAGGACTGAACCCCGGTAGATCTGGTAGCGATAGATTTTTGAGAGCGCGCTTCCCCGGGCATGGAAATCCTCAGGTACCTCACGGGCCGATAGGATCCGGATGTCAGGCGGCAAGACACTGTTCAAGGCCCGGGACAGGCTCGCGACGGGAATGCGGGCGCCGGTGGTGAAGCTGGCCACAAAGCGGCGTGCGTGCGTACCGGCGTCGGTGCGGCCGCTTCCAATGGGATTTGACTGCTCTCCGGTGATTTCCTGGAGCGCCTTGCGGAGCTCCCCCTGGACGGTTTTTTGTCGCTCCTGGATTTGCCAGCCATGATAGGCCGTGCCGTCAAATCCAAGAACGAGCTTGATATTGCGGCGGGATTTCATCGGCTCCCCGGCTTAACCACCCTGCTGCCAGACCGACACATGGGACAATCGTCCGGCGGGTAATTGGGGAAATCCAGCACCGCCAGGGCCAGGCTCGGCACACCCAGATCCGTTCTGCCGCCGCTTCGGTCTATGATGGCGCCGGCGGCAGTGACCACTCCCCCAGCTTGCCTCGCGACATCCATGGTTTCCCGGGTGGAACCACCGGTCGTGACCACATCCTCGACGACATAGCATGTCTCACCCGGCTCAATTTGGAAGCCGCGGCGCAGCGTGAGCACGCCCTCCTGGCGTTCTGCGAACAGAGCGCGAACTCCGAGCGCGCGCGCCACTTCGTGGGCGACCAGAATGCCGCCGAGGGCTGGAGCGATCACCAGGCGGGGCTGCTCCGCGCGCTCACGCATGCGGGCCGCGAGCGCGGCGCCCAGGGCAGTGGCGTGGCCGGGATGCTGCAAAACCAGGGCGCACTGCAGGTAACGGCTGCTGTGCAGGCCCGAAGAAAGGCGAAAATGCCCCTCAAGAAGGGCACCGGAGGTCTTGAAAAGCGCGAGAATCTCCTCTTGCGTCATGATCGCTCCAAGATTCTGGATGGGCCTGCCTGCGATTCAGACATTGCCGCAAAAAGCAGCCGCGAATGACACGACGAACTTGAATCGCGCCTGCTCTGCATTTTTCCGCCGCATTCGTGCCCGCCGGCAATATTGCCTCGCATTCGTTTTCTTCGTGGCATTCTGTGCCGGCTTTTTCCCCCTGTGTCCGACTCGCCGAGCCTGCAGCCGATGGGTACAAAGTGCCAGCACCTATGCTAATATAAAAATATCCTGTGGGAAAAGGAGCGTCTTTATGTCCGGTCATTCAAAATGGCATTCTATCAAGCATAAAAAAGCTGCAGCTGATTCGAAACGCGGGCGCATATTTACACGCTTGATCAAGGAAATGACGGTCGCGGCGCGCTCGGGCGGAGGCGATATTGATTCGAATCCCCGGCTGCGCCTGGTGGTCAATACTGCGAAGGCGGCGAATATGCCGGCTGAGAATATCAAGCGCGCGATCATGCGCGGGACCGGCGAACTCCCCGGCGTATCCTATGAAGAAGTGAACTACGAAGGCTACGGGCCGGGAGGGGCAGCTGTTTTTATGCGCGTCCTCACCGACAACCGCAACCGCACGGTCGCCGAGCTGCGGCACATTCTCTCCAAGAACGGCGGGAACCTCGGCGAGTCGGGTTGTGTGGCATGGATGTTTGAGCGAAGAGGTTACTTTGTCATCGAGAAGGCGGCGGCCAGCGAAGAGAAGCTTCTCGACATCGTCCTCGGCAATGGCGGCGACGACATGCGCGAAGACGGGGACAACTACGAGATTTTTGCTGCTCCGGAGAGCTTCGAACCCCTGAAAGCGGCACTCGAATCGGCCACCATCCCGATGGCTGCCGCAGAAGTTTCCATGGTGCCTCAGAATTATGTAAAACTCGAGGGCAAGGAAGCTCAAACCATGCTAAAGCTCATGGAAGCCCTCGAAGACCAGGAAGATATCCAGAACGTATGGTCGAATTTCGACATCGATGAGGCAGCCATTCAAGAAGCTTCCTGAGACCGCTTGCTGATGCGAATACTGGGGATTGACCCTGGAAGCGAGACGACGGGTTACGGCCTCATCGAGTCGGACGGCTCCCGGCACTCCTCCATACTTTTCGGCGCGATTCGAACATCGCCGCGCCGCGCTTTTCACGAGCGCCTGCTGCAAATCTACACCCGGCTGACGGAGATCCTGTCTCACGAAGAAATCCATGCAGTCGCGATCGAGGGGGTCTTTTATTCGGCGAATGTTCAGTCGGCGCTCAAATTAGGCCATGCCAGAGGCGTAGCCCTCCTGGTTGCGGCCCAACAAGGACTCCCCGTATTTGAGTATTCGCCCCTCGAGATCAAGAGCGCAATCGTCGGCTACGGGCGCGCTGAGAAAAGCCAGGTTCAGATGATGGTTCGGCATCTGCTGGACCTGCCGGAGACTCCGACCCCTGATGATGCCGCGGATGCACTGGCAGTAGCCATCTGCCACAGCCACAGGGCGGGCCGGGAGACCTCGCGCCGGGCCGGGAGAAGCCGACGCGGGAATTGAGGTTCAGAAGACAGCCATGCCGGCGTATGCTACCACGTGCTCGTAGTCGCCGCTGACGTCGCCCGAGGTCGCGTAGCGGATCAGCTGGCCGCTGGTCGCGCCCAGATCACGGCATGCAGTCAGCACGGCAACCGCCGGCGCGAAACCGCACATGCTGATATCCTTTTCGAAGATGGTCTGATAAAGACCATGCGGATCCACACCCACGACCCTATCAATGGCGAATCGATCCTTCCGGGCGGCGACGTCGGCAGGTTCATAATGGCTCATATCCGAGCTTGCGACCAGGAGTACGGGCTCGGACGTCGACTGGACGACACGGGCAAGGGCGTGACCCAGAGTCTCGAGAGAAGCGTAATCCGACGTCCCGACGCAAATCGCCGAGAAACGGGGCGCATCGGCCAGAGACTGAAGGAAGGGGATCTGAACCTCGATGGAATGCTCACGCACGTGCGCGGCTGTGTCCTCGACCAGGAGGCTGCACTCCCGCACGAGACTGCGGTTCAGTTCCTCGTCGATGCCGACGAGTCCAAGCGGAGTGCGCCACTGGCCCGAAGGGTATAGTGAGAGCGCCACTCCCTTCCCCGTATGGTTGGGCCCGAGAATAATGAAACGCCTGGGCAGCCGGACGGCTGCATAAACGGCGCCGGCCACCCCCCCGGAATATACGTAGCCTGCGTGTGGCGCGACAATCCCCTTAACGTCGAGCAAGGCTTCGCTTCGGCTGAGGAAGGAGCGAATATTCTCCTGCAGCCTCTGCGGATTTGCGGGGTAGAACTGACCCGCAACGGCCGGCTCTCTGATCATAACCAATCCTCCACCAAGAGCAGTTTTGGTTACCATTTCCATCGTTCGCCGATCCACTCCCCGACCTCTTGCGATATTGCTTCAAAGAGGGAATCGCCGGAGAGGGCCAGCTCCTTTGGGTCATCGGATTCCATTTCGGTCAGCACCGCCTTTGTGCACTCCCGGAGCCCCGCCGGGCTGTAACCACCCTCAAGAACGAAGCAGATCCTGCCTCTACAGCACCTGTCTGCCGCCTTGAGCAAGGAAGCGGCCACAGAGGCATAGCCGGCGGCGGATACGGCAAGGCCGCCCAGCGGATCACCCAGCAGGGCGTCGAATCCCGCCGAGACCAGGATGAACTGGGGTTGGTATTGGTCGAGAACGGCAGAGACAATCCGCGCATAAATAGGCACGAATGCGGAGTCTGCTGTTCCGGCGGGCAGAGGGAAATTGAGCGTGTAGCCCCAGCCATCCCCGACTCCGAGTTCGCCGAAACTGCCGGTGCCTGGAAAGTAGGGATACTGGTGAGTGGAGACGTAGAGCACGTTCGGATCATCGTAGAAGCATGCCTGCGTGCCATTGCCGTGATGGACGTCGATATCGACGACGGCGACCCGCTCGAGCTTGTGCTCCGACCGGAGATAGGCGGCGCCCAGAGCGACGTTGTTGAACAGGCAGAATCCCATGGCCCTGTCGGGCTCTGCATGGTGCCCCGGGGGCCGGACGAAAGCGAATGCGCGATCGATATACCCATCACAGATGGCATCGACGCATGCCAGGATGCTTCCGGCAGCCAGAAGCGCGGTGGCGTAACTTTCAATGGAGACCGGGGTATCCGGATCCAGATAGCTCGGAGCCTGCTCCGAGGCGCGCTTGACGCGCTCGATGTGACCCGGGCAGTGAATCAGTTCCAGCTGTTCAGCCGGTGCCGCGCGCGCTTCGATCCGCCGCCAGCGCCCGGCAATGCCAAATGCGTCGAGCGCCTGCTGAATGTGAAGCAGCCGCTTCGAGGACTCCGGATGGCCGCCTCCCGGATCGTGGAGTCGAAATCGATCGTCGATCAAGAATCCCGGTCTGCCCATGGTGCATTGCCCGCGTGACTCCTAATCTAGCAACATCGATCGGGTTAACCAAATGAAATGAGGCTTTGGAATGAAACGCGAAGACGGCCGTCAGGACACCAAAACCCCAGGACGCCAGAAAATGAGGTTCCTGGGATCCTGGCGTCTTGGCAGTGCTCTGTAACCTTTCGGCTCAGGCTACGATGCAGCGCTGCCCCTGGATATGAGCAGCGAACTCGTCGCGGAACTTCTGGATGTAGCTTTCCACGGGCATGGCTGCCGCATCGGAAAGAGGGCAGATCGTGCGCCCTTTCATGTTGGTGCAGATGTCGAGCATGATCTCGAGTTCGCCGGGTCTGCCGTCGCCCTTCTCGATGCGTGTCAGGATCTGGTAGAGCCACTCCGTTCCCTCACGGCATTGAGTGCACTGTCCGCAGGATTCCTCGGCATAAAACTTCGTGATCCGGCGCACCGCTTTCACCATGCAGGTCGTTTCATCCATCACGATCACGCCGGCAGAGCCAAGCATGCTGCCTGCCTTGGCGACGGAATCGAAGTCCAGGCGCACATCGACCTGGTCCGCGGACAAGACCGGAACGGAGGAGCCGCCCGGGACTACCGCCTTGAGCTTGTGCCCGTTTCTGATGCCGCCGCAGTGCTCATAGATCAGCTCGCGCAGAGTAATTCCCATAGGGAACTCATAGACGCCCGGCCTCTCCACATGACCGCTGACACCGAACAGCCGGGTGCCCGTATTGCGGTCGCTGCCGATGCCCGCAAACCATTCGGCGCCGTTGCTGATAATGTGCGGAATGTTCGCCAGAGTCTCCACGTTGTTGATGACCGTTGGGCATTGGTACAACCCGACGACGGCGGGAAAGGGCGGCTTGAGTCTTGGGTGTCCGCGCCTGCCCTCGATCGATTCAAGCAGGGCTGTTTCCTCACCGCAGATGTAGGCTCCGGCTCCCCGGTGCAGGATGACCTCCAGGTGGTAATCTGTCCCCAGGATGTTCCTGCCCAGATATCCTTTCTCCTGAGCCTCGGCCAGCGCCTTCTGAACTACCCTGGCTCCGTAGAAAAACTCTCCGCGAAGGAAAATGAACGCCTGGTGGCAACCAAGGGCATAAGCGGAGATGATGGCGCCTTCGATCATCTGGTGCGGATCCTTTTCGATGATAACGTGGTCTTTGAAGGTGCCGGGTTCGCTCTCATCGCCGTTCACGCACAGATACACCGGCTTGCCCGAGTTCTTGGGCACGAATCCCCACTTCATCCCCGTCGGGAAGCCGGCACCGCCCCGGCCGCGCAGGCCTGACTTTTTCACGATGTCGGTTACCTCGGCAGGCGTGTATTCGCGCAGCGCCTTGCGCAGCCCCTGATAGCCGCCGAGCGACTCGTAGACATCGATGCTCGTAAGATTGGGAACGTGCATGTTCCTGGTCAGAATCTTGATAGACATCGGGAATGGAATTCCTTTCACAAAAGCCGGGAGTGACATACTACCATATGGTTCCAACCCTTAAAATTCAGATCTGCAACGGAAAAGCCTGGCATGGATAATTCCACGGACTTCACAGATCCCGTTTCTGCACTCGTGGTCAAGGGCGACTCATGCTTTCATGCAGTCCGTGAAATCTGCGGCTAAGCTTTTGGATTCCACTCGTGTAAAATGCCGGCAGGACGGCTCTCATGCTGCCATCGGAGACAGTCAAGGAAATAAGCCAGGTTTTTGAGCGTTGCCGGCGACGCTATCCAACGATCAATCTCCCGTTCGAATCGTTCTGCGCCCGTGCGGAGGAAATCATGGCCGCCGGCCATGAAGAACACGCAGCGACAGCCGCACAGGAAACTCAGGACGGCGGCGCTGCCATTTGCTCCGGCTGCATGTCCCTGGTTCGACAGCTGCACCACGAGGACCTGTTTCTGGCATTGGCCTGTGCCGGGGGCGACCGCGTGGCATGGGAGCATTTCGCGGACGAATACCTGGCGTTGCTCAGACGTTTCGCCGCTGGCGCTTGCCGGGATTTCGAGGCGAGTGAGGACCTTGCGCAGGAGATTGTCGCTGTCCTGCTTGGAGAGGCCGGTACGGCTGCCGGCAGTCTGCACCAGTGTGCACAGTCAGAGCCAGGCGCGAATCCCGTGACCAAAGGAAAACTCCTGAGCTACAACGGTCGTGGATCGCTCGCGGGCTGGCTGCGTGCTGCCGTGTCGCATGCGGCGATCGATCGGTTTCGGCGGGCGCGGAAGCAAGTCTCTTTGGACGAGTTGGTGGAACGGGGGAGATTACCGCGCTTCCAGAATCCTGGACCCATGGGTGCCGGGGAAGAGCGACTCGATGCCCGCTGGGGTCCCGTGCTGGCAGAAGCCTTGAATGAGGAAATCTTGCGCCTCGGCGCGCGCGATCGTTTGCTGCTCAGCCTCTATCACCTGCAAGGAGTACCGCTCAAGGTGATTGGCCGCCACTTCGGGGTGCATGAAGCGACGGCGTCGCGCTGGCTGGAGCGTGTGCGCAAGGGCATACGGAAACGAGTCGAAAGCAAACTGCGCAAAGCACACCGACTCAGCGCGCGAGATCTGGGTTCCCTCTGGCGTTGGATCTCGGAAACCGAAGACCCGGCGCTCGAGTCCTTGCTGCAGCCTGCGCCGGCAGATGCCCTGAGCCAAAAGAAGGTGCAAGGCGGGATTGGATGATCGTCAATAATAGGGGTGAGCTATGAGTGATCCATTCGTAGAGGCGGCCATCCGGCGCATTCTTGCACGGCGGCAGGGCCATGAGTCAGAAGCTTGCCCCGACGCCAACGTGCTGGCAGCTTATCTCGAATCCCGCTTGACCGCCGGCGAGACGTCGCGCTTTGAGGAGCATGCTTCACATTGTGCCGCGTGCCAGGAAACGCTGGCACTGTCCCTGCAGCTGGAGGATCGGGAAACGGTCAGCGCCGGCCGCTCGGCTTACGAGCCACGTAGATTCTCTTACAGTTCTTCTCCGGTGCGCTTCGCACTGGCAGCAGTAGTCGTGGCGGTCGTCGGTCTGCTCCTGTTTCAAGCCACGAGAGAGTCCCGGCTTGCTCAGCCGGCACCGCAGGTGGCGAACAAGGAATCGCGACCCAGCATCTCGGGGGGATCCAATGCGGCTCTGATCTCCCCGCAGGCGAGGACAACCTCGCCTGCAACTCACATTTCTTCTGAGAGGGCCCTGCCTCCCGCAGCCGCGAACGTGCCGCCTCAGGCCCGACCCGTGAACCAGCCTGCGCCGGCAGCGATCAGCCCGGCAATCGTCGCGGCTCCACCAGCGCCGGTGACTCTGGATGCCTCAAATATTGTCCGGCCCCAAGCTCCTGCCCGGGCGGAGGCGGTCAAACCTGAGGTGGTCGAAATGGAGCTGCGAAAGCAGGCCCAACTTGACGCCGAAGCGCTAAAGATGAAGGTGGCAGGCGCCCGTCCGGAAGATGCAAAGATGCAAGCCGGATTGGCAGGTCAGCAGACTGGACAAATGATTCAGCAAGCGGTTCAACCAGGCCGGCAGGCTGCTGTTGCGCCGGCTCGCGCGGCACAAGCTCAAGCAACAGCACAAGGCGGAGGCGGGGGGCGAGGCGGGGGAGGCGGCCAGCTAGGTGCCGTCGCCCCGATCCGAATGGCGCAGGCAGAGACTGTGAAAGTGCAAGCTCTTGCGTTTCAGGGTGGCTATGCTAACAAGGGTTCCTTCCTTAGCAGCACTCCACCTCGTTTCGATCTTCCAGGCCCTGGTTCCAGGCAGTGGGGTTCGGTGATCGCGAAGGAGTCCACAGCTGGATTTGTGAAAAAGCTCGGCACGCGCGCGTTCTACCTCACGACCGGCAATTGGATTGATGCTGAGTGTGCCTTGCATCCTGAAGCCCCATTCCGGGAGATCAACCGGAATTCGAAGGAATACCAAGATATCCTCGCAAAGGAGCCTGCACTGGCAGAATTACACTTCTCAGGAATACCTTTCCTGCTCTATTGGAACGGCACGAACTATCGGATTCGATGAAAATAAATGCGAAACGCCTGGCGCGGCATAGCTTCACCCAAAAAACCTCAACGCAGAGTTCGCTGAGACTGCAGACGCCGCAGAGAGTTAATATGGCCGGCGCAGGGATCGTCTATGCTGAGGTTTTCTGGTCCTGCTGATATTGGCCGACGCGCACCTGCGCGGGCCGGACCAGGATCTTCTCCATGCGATAGCCGCGAAGAACTTCCTCGACCACCAGACCGTCCTTATCCTGCTCGTAAACGGGAACTACTCCTACCGCCTGGCTCAAGTTGGGATCGAAAGGCTGGTTCAGGACCTCGATCGGCTCGATCCCATGTTCCCGCAGCCTTGAGCAGAAGAGCTCGGCTGTCATCTTCACACCCTCGAGCAGCTCGTCCTTGATTCCAGCAATAGACGCGGCCCGAAGCGCCCGCTCGAGGTTGTCAAGCACATCGAGAAACGGCAACAACAGGCTCTGCTTGCTGAGCGCCAGCTTGCGTTCGTACTCCGCCTCGAGGCGGGCCTTCGATCGGGCGATCTCCTGGTCGACCAGTTTCACCCGTTCACTGAAACGGCGTTCGGTCTCAGCTACCCTTGCCATCAATTCTTCCACGTAAGTGGGATAGCGCGGTTTGTCCTCCACGGGTCCGGAAACCGGCGTCTCGAGATCCGCCTGCGTGAAATGCCGCTTGTCGACAACTCGCAACTGCGAGGGTTCTTCGTGCAGGTCGGTCGGGAGCGGTGAATGTTCGTTTGCGCTGATAGGAATCTTCCTGCTATCCAAGATTACTCTACCCCCCGGTATGGCTCGCGATGAGGCGCTATAGGAGTCCCCGCCTTCAATCCCCACGCTGCAGAGACCCGGGTGCGCACTCCGTTATTGCGTGTTTCTTCCCAGAAGACGTTCGACTCGCTTTTGAATCGGCGGGTGGGTGCTGAAGAGATTCATCATGCCACCGCCCGAGAACGGATGCACTATAAACATATGCGCCGTGCTTGGGGAGGCCTCCATCGGAATACGCTTGGAGTAGTTTTCGAGCTTCTGCAGTGCGGAAGCCAGGCCGTAAGGATTCCCCGCCATGCCGGCGCCGCTGTGGTCTGCTTCGTACTCGCGCGTCCGGGAGATCCACAGCTGGATCAGCATCGCGGCAATCGGGGCCACGATAATGGTAACCAGGCCACCCAAGCCACCCCCACCTTCCTCGCGATCCCGGGATCCGCCAAAGATCATGGCGAATCGGGCCATGTTCGCAACCCACATGATGATGCCGGCTATGGTCGCAGCGATGCTGCTGATCAGGATGTCACGATTCTTTACGTGTGAGAGTTCGTGGGCCAGTACTCCTTGCAGCTCATTCTCATCCAGAAGCCGCAAGGCCCCTTCAGTGACCGCCACCGACGCGTGCTGCGGGTTGCGTCCCGTGGCAAAAGCGTTCGGAGAATCTGTCGGGATCAGGTAGACCTTGGGCATCGGCAAGGCGCTTCGCGCGCACAGTAAATCGAGAATTGAGTACAGACGGGGTGCTTCCTCGCGACTTACGGGTTTGGCACCATACATGCTCAGCGCGATCTTATCGGAGAAGAAATAACTCCCGAAATTTATGAGCACGGAAAAAACTAAGGCTATAGTTATTCCCCGCTCGCCCCAGAGGCTGCCAAGAAACAGGATGATCCCTGTGAGGAGACCGAGTAACAGTACCGTCTTGAGATTATTCATCATAACACCTCTCATTTTACCATATAACCGGCCACCTGACTATGCTTGGGGGCAGCAGTTTGTCACTACCTGATGGCACCGTCGCGACTTGCCGGAAGCCTGGAAGCACGAGCGCGAGCTTGCTCGTATGCTCCGAGGCTCTCATGCTCGCTCCGTCGGGGCAGGGGAGAAGGTGAGCTCGCCGGATTTCGCATCGCAGTCGATGCGGATGGTTTCGCCGGACCGGATTTCTCCGTTTAGTAGCATCATGGCCATCTTATCCTGTATCTTCTTCTGGATCAGGCGCTTGAGTGGCCTCGCCCCGTACACCGGATCATACCCCTCCTTGGCCAGCATCTTTACGGCACCCGGACGGACGTCAAGTTTAAGATCTTTCTGAGCCAACATTTTTTCGAGGATCGAGATCTGCAGGTGCACAATCCCCTCGATCAACTCCGGCGTCAATCGGCGGAAGACAATGACGTCGTCGACGCGATTGAGGAATTCGGGACGAAAGGTGTGCCTGAGACTCTCCATCACCTGCGTCATTACGGAATCGAGATCTCCCGATGCTTCGCTAATCCATTGACTCCCGATGTTGGAGGTCATGATGATGACAGTGTTTCGGAAATCGACGGTTCTCCCTTTCCCGTCAGTCAGACGTCCGTCATCAAGGATCTGCAGCAGGATGTTGAAGACATCCGGGTGAGCCTTCTCGATCTCATCGAACAATATGACCGCGTAGGGGCGGCGCCGGATGGCCTCCGTCAGGAATCCGCCCTCTTCGTAACCCACATATCCCGGCGGCGCTCCGATCATGCGGGCGACGGAGTGCTTCTCCATGTATTCGGACATGTCGATGCGCACCATGGAGTGCTCGTCATCGAACAGGAACTCCGCCAGCGCCCGCGCCAGTTCAGTCTTGCCGACGCCGGTCGGACCAAGGAAGATGAACGAGCCCATCGGCTTCCTGGCATCCTGCAGACCCGCGCGCGCCCGACGAATGGCGCCCGCTACCGCCGACAGCGCCTCATCCTGCCCCAGCACTCGCGTCCGCAGGCGGTCTTCCATATGCACCAGTTTCTGGAGCTCTCCCTCGAGCATCTTGCTGACCGGTATGCCGGTCCATTTGGCCACGACTTCGGCGATGTCCTCCTCGTCGACCTCCTCCTTCAGGAACTTCTGGCCGGTTTGCAGCTTGGCCAGGCGTACATTCTGTCCGGCGAGTTCCTTCTCCAGCTGGACCAGCGTCCCGTAACGAAGCTCGGCTGCCTTGCCGAGATCTCCGATGCGCTCCGCCTTCTGCCCCTCCGCTTTCACCTGTTCGATGCGCTCCTTGAGAGACCGGATGGAGCCGATGACTTCCCGTTCCTGCTGCCAGTGGAGCTTCATTCGGGCACTCTTTTCGCGCAGCTCGGTCAGCTCGGCATTGAGGTTTGTGAGCCGTTCCCGTGCGGCCTTGTCCTTTTCCTTGGATAACGCCTGGCGCTCGATTTCCAGCTGGGTGATCCGCCGTTCCACCTCGTCGATCTCCACAGGCATGCTGTCGATTTCAATCCGCAGGCGGGAAGCCGCCTCATCGACGAGATCGACTGCCTTGTCCGGGAGGAAACGGTCCGCGATATAGCGGTGCGACAGGGTGGCGGCAGCCACCAGCGCGGAGTCGGTGATGCGCACGCCATGATGGACCTCGTATTTTTCCTTGAGGCCGCGCAGGATCGCGATCGTGTCTTCGACGGAGGGCTCGCCGACGTATATGGGCTGGAAACGCCGTTCGAGCGCCGCATCCTTCTCGATATGTTTCTTGTACTCATTCAATGTGGTCGCGCCGATGCAGCGGAGTTCGCCCCGCGCCAGCGGAGGCTTCAGCATGTTGGACGCGTCGATCGCACCCTCGGCAGCCCCGGCTCCGACCAGCGTGTGCAGCTCATCGATGAAAAGGATGATGGACCCGGCCGAGTCCTCGATCTCGCGCAGCACGGCTTTGAGGCGGTCCTCGAATTCACCGCGATATTTTGCGCCTGCCAGCATGCCTCCGAGGTCCAGAGCCACCATCTGCTTTTTCTTGAGCGTCTCGGGGACATCTCCGGCCACGATGCGCTGGGCAAGTCCTTCCACGATCGCGGTCTTGCCGACGCCCGGCTCTCCGATCAGCACCGGGTTATTCTTCGTCCGGCGCGACAGGACCTGCATCACTCTGCGGATTTCGTCATCGCGGCCGATGACCGGATCCAGCTTTCCCCGCCGGGCCAGATCCGTCAAGTCGCGCGCATAGCGCTTGAGCGCCTGATATCTTTCCTCCGCGTTAGGGTCCGTCACCCGCTGGCTGCCGCGGATCGAGACCAGCACCTTCAAAATCTCCGCACGGCTGACCCCGCGCCCGCGCAGGAGCCGGCCCGCAAAGCCGTCGTCTCCGGCCAGTCCCAATAGCAGATGCTCGGTGGAAATGTACTCGTCCTTGAATTGATCGGCCTCGGCCTGCGCCTGGCGAAACACGGTGTCAAGCCTCGGCGACAGGGAAATCTGACCGCCCTGGACCTTGGGGAGTGACGAAAAGTGCGTCACCAGTTCCTGGTGCAGGCTCTCGGGTCCCACGCCGAGTTTGCGCAGCAGCGGCGTAACAATACCTTCCTCCTGTTGGATCAGGGCGTCCAGCAGATGGATGTTCCGGTTCCAGCTGAGGCTGTTGCTGCGCCCCGGCCAGATTCTGTGCGGCCTGCAATGCTTCCTGTCCTTTGATGGTGAGCTTGTCAAATTGGATCATAACTATATCCCTATCGACCGGCGCGGGTTGACGGGTGACGGTTCTCAGTTGAAAGGCGATCCGTAACGTCGTTGCTCATTCATTATTCGCTACTCATCACTCGTCATCAAATGGAAGTGGCTCCCCGGACTTCAGGGAGCCACGCTCTGAGACCGATACGGGATTTCCTTAGGCCCCTCGCCGGTTGCCCTCCGCGCACCTGGCCGGCATTTACTTGGTACTGACCGGAATCTCGCGGGGCCGGACCTCAGGCTTCTGCGGTATCGTGATCACCAGAATGCCGTTCTTATAATCAGCCTTGATGTGATCACGGTCCACCGAATCGGGGAGCGTGAAGGAACGGGTAAACGAACCGTAGAAGCTCTCCATGCGATGATAATTGTTGCGCTCTTCCTCGTTTTCCAGCTTCTTCTCCCCCTTGAGGATCAAGACGTTGCCTTCGAGCTTCAGGTCGATGTCCTTTTCGTTGACGCCGGGAACTTCCGCGCGCAGAATCAAGTTTCCTTCTTTCTCGAGAATGTCCACGGCCGGCAGCCATCTCTCGCTCGGCCTGGTGACCGATGAGAGGAACGGATCATTGAAAAAATCCTCAAAAAACGAGGTAGTCTCAGGCCAAATCCTTGAAGGCGTCTCACTTCTCCTAACATAAGGAATCAATCTCATTTTGCTTTCCTCCTTTTCCTTTCTCATCTCTCCCGGGTTCCCATCCCGGTAAAACCAATGTAAGATCTGAGTGTCTTATTGTCAAATGTGTGCTTCAAGCGTTAACTTTGATAGTGCGGGGTTTGTTTTCGGGTTTCTGTGGGACCGTGATTACTAATACCCCGTTGTTATAGGCTGCGGAAATCTTCTCGGCATCCACCGAATCCGGCAGGTCGAAAGAACGGCTGAAGGTGCCGTAGCAGCCTTCGACTTGATGGTAACTGAAGCCGGAACCTTCAGGTTCGGGTTTTCTTTCACCCTTGATGGTCAGAGTCCTGCCGTCGAGTCTGAGGTCAATATCTTCGTCGCTGACGCCTGGTATCTCAGTGCGTATAATTATCTTATTGTCTTTTTCCCAAATATCGACCGGGGGTTTCGAGTTTTCGCGTCTGCGGGCGAAGGCACTCTGCATTGCCCAGTTGTTGAACATATCCTCAAACAGGCGAAATGGGGTGGGGGCCTGGTTCTGCTCATGCTCGGTCTGGGGGCTGTGGCTGGCTCCCGCAATTCTGATCACCATGATTTTTTCCTCCTCCTCGTCATTTGGTCCAATCCTCATTGACTACGCGCATCTAATAAAATCTGAGCGATAGATTGTCAAATATGAGTGGGAGTATGAGCAGTCCGGGGAAGCCGGCGCTACACGGGGGCGGCAGACACCGAGAAATCCGGGTGGCCCGTGGTCTCTGTGATCTCAAGATGTCTGCGTTGAGATTTTTTTGGATGCGGTTGTGCCTTGCCGTGTCATTCGGCGCCGGCTTTTTCCCCACGGTCTGAATCCCGGTTTTGCGCAGAATCCCGGGCGTGAATGGGCTATTCTTTTGATATAGTATAAGATTTATGTTTTGGAGATCTTGCACGTGCAACCGCCACCGGAAATCAAGAACACGCTGAACCTGCCGAAGACCTCCTTCAGCATGAAGGCAAACCTGCCGCAGCGGGAGCCGACGATGCTGAAGCACTGGGATGACATCGACATCTACGGGAAAATCCGTGCCGCGCGGGAAGGTTGTCCTTCCTATATCCTGCATGATGGACCGCCCTACGCGAACGGGGCCATCCACATGGGCACGGCGATCAACAAGATACTCAAGGACATCATTGTCAAATCGCGCACCATGATGGGCTTTGACGCTCCCTACCTGCCCGGTTGGGATTGTCATGGGCTGCCGATCGAAATCAAGGTCGATCAGACTCTCGGATCGAAGAAAGCGGCGATGACCAAGGTCGAGGTGCGCAAGGAATGCCGCAGGTATGCGGAAAAGTACATTGAGGTTCAGCGCGATGGATTCAAGCGGCTGGAGGTGTTTGGAGAGTGGGAGCATCCCTACCTGACCATGAGCCACTCCTATGAAGCTGAAATTGCGCGCGCTTTCGGAGGGTTTGTCGAAAAGGGGATGGTCTACAAGGGCCAAAAGCCGGTGCACTGGTGCATGAGCTGCAAGACCGCACTTGCAGAGGCGGAAGTGGAGTATGAGGACGACATCAGCCCCTCCATCTATGTGGCATTTCCGATGGAGTCGGATCTCTCTGACATCGATCCCAGGCTGGCAGGGGGTGATTGGGCCATCGTGATCTGGACCACGACGCCCTGGACACTGCCGGCGAACCTGGCGATAGCGGTTCATCCTGATTTTGAATACTCCGCGGTGCGCGTCGATGGAAAGGGATACATCATTGCGACGGAGTTATTGAAGCCCGTCGCGCAAGCCTGCGGCTGGCAGCAGGTGCAGGAAGTCTCCCGTTTCCGCGGCAAGGTGCTCGAGCGGCGTAAGGCGCGGCATCCGTTCCTGAACCGCGAATCACTTCTCGTGCTTGCCGACTATGTAACGTTGGATGCGGGGACCGGTTGTGTGCATACGGCGCCCGGCCACGGCTACGAGGACTATCTCACCGGTGTCGCGTACGGGATGGATATCTACTGTCCGGTCGACGACGATGGCCGTTTCGTGCCTGAGGTGGAGAAATTCGGCGGCATGCCTGTCTTCGAGGCCAATCCCAGGATCGTCGAGCATCTGCGCAATCTGGGCCTGCTGCTCCATTCCGAGCCATTCAGCCACACCTACCCGCACTGCTGGCGCTGCCACAATCCGGTACTGTTCCGAGCCACTCCGCAGTGGTTCATCGCGCTGGACCACAAGGGTTTCCGCGCGCGCGTGCTCGAAGTGATCCGGACGGTGCGCTGGATTCCGGCCTGGGGCGAGGAACGCATCGGCAACATGGTGAAGGATCGTCCCGATTGGTGCATCTCGCGCCAACGCGACTGGGGCGTGCCGATCATTGCGTTTTACTGCGAGGGCTGCGGCGAGATCCTACTCGAAAAAAGGACTATCGATCATGTCGCCGGCATATTCAGCCGCGAGGGCGCCGACAGCTGGTACATCCGCAAGGCGGAGGAGTTGCTGCCCGAGGGAACCGTTTGCGGAAAGTGCGGCGGCCGGGGTTTCCGCAAGGATATGAACATCATCGACGTCTGGTTCGAATCCGGGGGCAGCCATTTGGCGGCCCTGGGGCACCGGGAAGATCTCCCCTGGCCATCCGATCTTTACATTGAAGGGGGCGACCAGTACCGTGGCTGGTTTCAGAGCTCACTCCTGGTCGGCGTGGCATTGAAGGACGCGTCTCCCTATCGCGCATCCATTACCCACGGCTGGGCGCTCGATGCCGAGGGGCGGGCCATGTCCAAGTCCAAAGGCATCGGCATGGATCCCAGCGAACTGGTCAAGGAGCAAGGTGCCGAAGTGACGCGGCTCATGGTGAGTTCGGTGAACCATGTCGAGGATCTCCGTATCTTCGACGAGTTGTTCGAGCGGCTCAGGGAAGCCTATCGGAAGATCAGGAACACCGCCCGCTTCATGCTCGGGAATCTGAGCAACCAACACGATCCCCGGCACGCCCGTTTTGATCCGGATCGCGACGCGGTTGCCTATGAGCAGATGCTCGAGATTGATCGCTGGGTGTTGGCGCGTACGGCGCGGCTGATCAAGAGATGCGTCAAGGGTTATGAGGACTACCAGTTCCACCTCGTCTACAGCGCCCTGTACAATTTCTGTACCGTGGACCTGTCGGCCTTTTACCTCGATATCCTGAAGGACCGGCTTTATACGCACGCGACCCGATCGGTTTCGAGGCGCTCGGCCCAGACGGCGTTGTGGCATGTTCTGGATGCTTTCACGCGCCTGATCGCGCCGATACTGCCCTTCACCGCAGAGGAGATCTTCAGCGCGATGTATGAGGGGCGCAGCTGGCAGGACCGGCCCGCCTCGGTTCACCTGCTGCTGTTTCCGGAATATGAAGCCAATCATGACCGGGAGGATCTGGTGGCTGCGTGGGACCGGCTGCTCGAAGTGCGGCAGGCGGTGTCGAAAGCGCTGGAGGAATTCCGAAAGACCGGGGCGATCGGGAACTCGCTCGAAGCGCGCGTGACCATCCATGCCGGCGGGGACACTGCCGCATTGCTGCGCCGGCAAGCCGAGGATCTGCGCTACATCTTCATTGTTTCCCAGACGGAAGTGGTCGACGAGCCCGGGACTGAGTTGCGAGTCGATGTGGGACGCGCGCAAGGTGAGAAGTGCGAACGCTGCTGGAACTATTCCGTCGAGGTGGGCAAGGATGCCGACCTTCCCACGATCTGCGAGCGCTGCGTGGTGCATGTCAGAGAGATGTATGGCTGAGGGGGCCGGCTATCCTTCCCGGGTGATGACGCGATGAGGAGCAAGTTTATCCTGGTGACGCTGGTGGTTCTGGTGCTTGACCATCTGACGAAGTACCTCGTCAGTACGACGATTGACCCGCACGGGAGCATCGAGATCATCCCCGGTTTTCTTCGCTTTTCCTTTGTACTCAATTCCGGCGTGGCATTCGGCCTTTTCCAGGATCCCCAGTCGACCTGGAAGCCGTACCTGTTAGCGAGTCTGGCGGTGGCTGCCGTAGTGGTGATCATGATCTACAGCATGCGCATGCCGTTGGAGCGTGTGCTTCTGCAGGCGGCGTTGGCCGTGACCATGGGGGGAATTTTGGGCAATTTTACCGATCGGCTCATGCGCGGCTCCGTAGTGGACTTTATCGAGGTTCACATCAGGAATCGCTTTTATTGGCCGACCTTTAACCTTGCCGACAGCGCGATCACGATCGGCATCGCCTTGCTGCTGATCGATACCCTGAGGCACCCGGACCAGGATGTAAGCCGCGAGGGAGCCGATCCCCTCCAGCAATGACTATGGTGTGCGGCGGCATGACGCCGCCTTTGCGATTGAATGAAGCAGCGGCGGCATGACGCCGCTTTCCAGGGCATTTCGGCGCAGATTTCAAAATGGAATCCCGATTGAAGTTTCACCCGTTTCGATACCTGGCTGTGGGCTGCATCATTTGCGGGCTCGCGGTCTCCTTCGCGAGTCCGGGATTGTATGCACAGGGCGATCTTGCGGCGGCGATCGCGGGACTGCAGCGGCGCTACGCGACGGTCGACTCCATCAGTGCCGAATTCAGGCAGACTTACCGCGCCCCGGCGGTGAACCAGACGGAATCTGGAACCGTATTCATGAAGAAGCCGGGCCTGATGCGCTGGGAATATCGGAACCCCGAGGTGAAGCTGTTTGTCGCCGACGGGCGCGACACCTACCTTTACATGCCGGAAGACCGGCAGGTCCTGGTGCAGCACTTCACGGCAGACGACCTGCGCAGCACACCGCTTCAATTCCTGCTTGGCCAAGGGGATATTCGTCGCAATTACGACGTTTCCTGGGAATCCGTTGCCGGATACAACGCCGGCGCGACCAGCCGGCTTCGCCTCACACCCCGCGCCGCGGCCTCCGATTATGCCTATGTAGTCATCGCGTATGACAGCGCCAGTTACGACCTGCGCGGCATCGTGATCCGCGAGCGCACCGGAAACACGTCTGAATTCGAGTTTGACAACCTGAAGACCAATGTGAGGGTCGACAGCAGGCAGTTTCAGTTCAAGATACCGAAGGGAGTCGAAGTTGTGCGCCTGGATGAGAAGTAAAGGTGGAGAACCGGTGGACCGGGAACTGATATCGGACAGTGAAGAGATCGCCGCGTATGCCCGCGTGGGCGAGGAGGTAGCGCGCACAGCAGGCCGATTCCTCATGGATCATCTGCACGGCAGATTTGCGGTCGCCCGCAAGGGGGAGATCGACCTGGTGACGGAGATCGACCTGGCGGCTGAGAAGCTGATTGTTTCCCGGCTGGCTGCTGCCTATCCCGGCCACGCCGTGCTTGCCGAGGAAATGCACGCTGAGACGGCCCGGAGGGCCTGTACCTGGATAGTCGATCCGCTCGACGGTACGACCAACTATGCTCACGGATATCCGGTTTTCTGCGTCTCCATCGGCCTGGAGATCGCCGGCGTGGTCGAATGGGGGATTGTGTACAATCCCAACCTGGAAGAAGTATTCACGGCGCGCCGCGGCGGCGGCGCCGTTCTCAACGGAATTCCCATCCGGGTCTCGCAGACGGCGTCGCTCGGGTCAAGTCTGCTGGCCACCGGATTTCCGTACGATATCCGGACCAGCCCGAAGAACAACCTCGACTACTTTCACGAATTCGCACTGCGCGCCCAGGGGATCAGGAGGGCGGGCTCGGCCGCCCTGGACTTGTGCTATGTGGCGGCGGGCCGCTTCGACGGCTTCTGGGAGTTCAAGCTCAATCCCTGGGATTGCGCGGCCGGCTACCTGATGGTGCGCGAGGCGGGCGGCAAGGTCACGAACCTCCGTGGAGACCCCGGCTCGATATACGATCGGGAATGCCTCGCTACGAATGTGCGCATCCACGAGGAGATGATGGAAGTCTTGCGCGCAACATCCCCCCGGGAGCCCGGGGCGAGATAAGAATCGCTTTCTGGCGCGCCCTCGCGGCGCAACAAGGAGCTGATCGTGAAACTGCGGGATAAGATCAACGAGGATCTGACGGCGGCAATGAAAGCCAAGGATGTCCTGCGCCTGAGCGTCCTGCGCATGATGAAGACGGCCGTCAAGAACAAGGAAATTGAGCTGAGGGCGGAGCTCGAGGATGCGCAGGTGATTCAGGT
This sequence comes from Terriglobia bacterium, assembly GCA_020072565.1. Lineage (NCBI taxonomy): Bacteria > Pseudomonadati > Acidobacteriota > Terriglobia > Terriglobia bacterium. The sequence goes on along the minus strand of JAIQGI010000003.1, from coordinate 211,575 downwards.
GCTATCCACGCTCATCAAGCAGCGCAAGGACTCCATCGAGCAATTCACGCGCGGCGGAAGGCTCGAACTGGCAGACAAGGAAGCTTCCGAAATCAAGATTATTGAGGGGTACCTTCCTGCAGCCGTCTCCGAGGATGAGATCGAAAAAACCGTCGACGAGGTGGTTCGGGAGATCGGCGCATCCTCCGTCAAGGACACCGGGGCGGTCATGAAGCAGTGCATGGCGCGTTTCGCAGGCAAGCTTGTCGACGGGAAAGCCGTCAACGCCGCCGTCCGGCGCAGGCTGGAGCCCAAAGCCTAGCCGCTGCAGAATAAGGTGTCGCGACGGACACCTACCTCAGAGTTCGCGCTGCAACGCCCGGGACCGAAATCAATGCTCTTGGGCCTTCCGGAACTAAGCGCGCCCTGCGCCGGGGTTTTTTGGACGCGGCCACACCGCGCCCTGTTCTTCGCGGCTGCTTCCGGTTTCCGGTATAATTGGCGGTAATGACCGAGATCCATGCCAGCCCGTTACGTCAGAAACTCGACAGCCTGCCGGCTTCGCCCGGCGTTTACATCTTCAAGAACGCCGAGGGGAAGAAGATCTATGTGGGCAAGGCCCTGTCTCTGAGGAACAGGGTCCGCTCCTATTTCCAGGAAAGTCGATCGCTCGATCCTAAAACCGAGCACCTGGTGGCGGAGGTCGCCGACCTCGAAACCATCATGGTCGACAACGAAGTCGAGGCGCTGATCCTCGAGTCGACGCTCGTCAAGCAAAACCAGCCCCGTTACAATGTCAATCTCAAGGACGACAAGAGTTTTCCCTATCTCAAACTCACGGTCAATGAACCATACCCGCGCATATTCATCACCCGCCGGATCCGGAATGACGGGGCGCTTTATTTCGGTCCGTTCCTGCCGGCCAGCTATGCGCGCCAGACGATCCGGCTGGTCAACCGGTATTTCAAACTTCGCACGTGCAACCTCCCCATTGACGGTACCCTGCCGCGCCCTTGCCTGGACTACCAGATGAAGCGTTGTCTGGGCCCCTGCGTGGCAGGCTTGTGCTCGAAGGATCAGTACGACCAGGCCGTCGAAGACGTCAAGCTCCTCCTGTCGGGGAAGACGGAAAGGCTGATCCGGGAGCTGGAGCGGCGCATGGAAAAGGCTTCCGAGGATCTTCGCTACGAGGCGGCCGCCATGTATCGCGACTGGATCGCGATGGTGCGGGACATGTCGGAACGGCAGAAGATGATTCTCGAAGGTCAGGACGATACCGATCTGTTCGGCTATTGCCAGGAGGGGAAGCAACTGGCCATGGCGGTCTTCGCCATGCGCGCGGGACGCATGGTCGGCCGGCGCGAGTTTTATTGGGAGGACCTCCTGTCGTTCGATCCGAGCGAGTTCTTTTCCGCGGCTCTCAAGCAGTACTACCTGCAGGACACCTTCACTCCCAAGGAGATCCTCATCCCTGCCGACATCGAGGACGCCGAAGCGCTGGAGTCCTGGCTCACAGAGCGCAAAGGGAGCCGGGTCCATATACGCTCGCCCCGGCGCGGCCTGAAAGCCGGCCTGCTGGACCTCGTGATGCGCAACGCGCACATGTCGTTCGAAACCAGGTTCCGCATCATGAAGCCCCGGGGCGAAGAAATCCTGCGGCCGCTCCAGGAAGTGCTCGGCATCGATTCACTGCCCCATCGCATTGAAGCTTTCGACATATCACATACGCAAGGAATCGACACCGTGGCCAGCATGGTTGTGTGCGAAAACGGGGAGATGAAAAGGAGCGAATACCGGAAGTTCAAGATCGAGAGCGTCAAAGGTCCTGACGATTTCGCATCGATGCGCGAGGTGGTGCACCGCCACTACGAGAATGTGCTGGAGAAGGACGATGGGCGGTTGCCCGACCTGATTCTGGTCGACGGCGGTAAAGGCCAGCTCTCCGCGGCAGTGGCGGCGCTCTCGGATCTGGGGCTGGAGGATCAGGCAGTCGCCGCGATTGCCAAGAAAGAGGAGATCCTCTTTGTGAACGGAAGGGAAGAGCCGTTGGCGCTGCCCCGGGAATCGCCGGTCTTGCATCTCATACAGACGCTGCGCGACGAAGCCCATCGCTTTGCCGTGAGCTATCACAGAAAGCGCCTCGAGATGCGCGATCAGACCTCCGAACTGGACGGAGTGCCGGGCATCGGTGAGGTGCGCAAGAAGGTGTTGCTCCGGGCCTTCGGGAGCCTCGAACGAATCAGAAAGGCAAAGTATGAGGAATTAGCGCCTTACGTGGGTCCCAAGGCCGCCGCCCAACTCATGGAATACTTCTCAAATCTCTACGCGGAGAACCTGGAGAAACACCAACATGAATAGAGAAAAACGGGCGTCATTCTGCGTCCCCTGCGTTGAGATCTTCAGAGTACGCTGTAATCGGTCACAATGGTCTTATCGCCGAGGACGGTACCGGGGCGCAACCTTACACCTTCACCGATGTGACACTGCCGTCCGATGATGGCCCTCTCGATTCTGGCATTCGGCCGGATCCGAGTCTGGCTCCAGATCACGGAATCCTTAATCAGAGCTCCCTCCTCGACCCTGCAGTCTTCTCCCAGCACCGAGTTCTCGATCACGACGCCGGATTTGATCATGCATCCTCCGTCGAGGATCGAGTAGGAATCGATCTGCACCTGGCGCTTCTCCCAGTTGTTCGGGGGACAGGATTTTTGGGGATAGCTGGGAAGCTTCACGCGGCCGGAGATGATGCCGTAGTGCGCTTCGAGATATTTCTGGGGACTGCCGATATCCTGCCAGTATGCACGCGTTGCATAGGTGTAAATGCGTGCGCCGTCGGCCAGCATGGAGGGGAAAATCTCGCGCTCGAAGCTTTGGGAGCCTTCCTTGAGAATGCGATTGAGCACTGAAACTTCCAGGACGTATATGCCGGCGTTGATGGTATCGCCGGTGATCTCGTCCTCCGGAGGTTTTTCCAGAAACCGGACAACCCTGCCATCACCATCTGCCTCCACCAGACCGTACCCGCTCGGATTCATCACGCGGGCGGTGACGATAGTGGCATCCGCCTTGCGCTCCTGGTGAAGCTGGATCACTTCCCGAAGATCGGTGTCGGTGAGGATGTCGCCGTTCAGCACAACCGTAGTGTCGTCGATCATGTTTTCGGCGGCTTTCAAGGCACCGGCCGTTCCCCGGGGAAAATCCTCGTAGGCGTACCTCATGGTGACCCCGTACTTCATCCCATCGCCGAAGATGTCGGTGATCTTCCGCGGCTGGTAGGAGAGGCCGAGGATAATCTCCGTGATCCCGGCACGCTTGATATTGTCAATCTGGAAAAACAGGAATGGGATATTTGCCAGGGGAACGATAGGCTTCGGGATGTGCAACGCTAGTGGGCGGAGGTGCGCCCCTTTTCCGCCTGCCAGAATGAATGCCTTGATCAACTTTCAACCTCCTCAACAAAAGGAATATTGTATCACACTCGAAGCGCAGTCCCAGCCGACGTCAGGAGAGAAAACCGGCATGCCGGTGACCCTGCAATTCACATCGGCAGGATCCTGTTCTGATTGAATGGTTTGTTGCTCCGACGCGGGTTTCCGACCTCCAATCTAAACCAAGGGGAAATCGCCGGTACCGATACCGGCCCCAAAACCCGCGCAGTTCCCGGCTTCGGTCACCAAATCTGGGGCCGGAGGTCGGCGGTATGAGGTCGGAGATGCGGAGTTAAAATCGCTGTGTCTTCATGGTATATCTTTTCCATGCAATTAAAGGGTATTCATCTGTTCCGGTTGGGTGGCATCCAGATAATTATCGACTATTCGTGGTTCGTAGTTTTCATTCTGGTGGCCTCGACCATGGCGGAAAGTTATTTCCCGGCGGTCCAGAAGCAATTCAGCCCTGCTCAGTACTGGATCATGGGGCTGACTGCAGCATTTTTGTTCTTCGCCTCGGTTCTGCTGCACGAACTGGCTCATTCCTTCGTGGCCACGAAACACGGGATTCGGGTCACGGGCATACGCCTGTTCGTTTTCGGGGGGCTAGCGCAGGTCTCTTCGGAGCCCGAGTCGGGCCGGCACGAGTTTCTGATTGCTCTCGCCGGGCCCGCGGTGAGCATGCTCATCGGCTTCGGTTTCGGCTTCTTCTATGCGCTGATGTGGCTGGCTGGAAGGCTCGGGCCTGCCGCGGCAGTGGCTTGGTACCTGGCGGCCGCCAACATCCTGCTCGGAGTTTTCAACATGATTCCGGGGTTCCCGCTGGACGGCGGACGGATTCTGCGCGCGATTCTCTGGGATCGCTGGGGCAATTTATCCCGGGCAACAAAAGTGGTCAGCCAGATCGGTAACTCGTTTGCCCTTTTTCTCATTTTTCTGGGAGTCCTGGTGTTCCTGGTGGCTCAGGCTTTCATCACGGGAGCCTGGTTCGTCCTTATCGGCCTGTTCATGAAGCAATCGGCCGTGGGAAGCTATCAGGCGGTCGTCATCCGCGAATCCCTGATCGGGGTCCAGATCCGGCAAATAATGAAGGAGAGCGTCGTTTCAGTAGACTGGTTGATCTCGCTCGACGAGCTTGTGCGCGAATACATTTACAAACAGCAGTTCACGAGCTTTCCTGTCTTCAACCGGAGTGAACTGGTCGGGATGGTCTCTCTGGAACAGGTCAAAGCCGTGCCCAAGGAACTGTGGATGTTTAAGCAAGTCCGCGATATCATGACGCCGATCGAACAGGTGCCGCATCTCAAGCCTACCGATGACGCCACCGAAGCCTTCAAGCGCATGGTAGCGGAGGATTTGGGCGGTATGCCTGTGATCGAGGACGGCGGGCTGGTAGGAATCGTCTCGCGTCGGGATCTGCTCGACCTGTTCAAGATCAAATCAGATCTAGGCCTTTCGTGATCATTCCCCTTTTATCATGGGAGGGGTTATGCTCGCTTCAATCCTGCTGCCTTTGGCCGAATGGCCCCAAGCGGCTAGTGCGCGTGACTATGCTTTCTGGCTGGCCAGGAGAGGCGGCGGCCACATCCAGGGCCTGGCTGTGATTGACGTCAAATCTTTTGAAATCCCGGTGCTGGGCAGTGCCGACGGTTTCATGCCCTCCGTGGTATCCCCGCCGATTGCAGAAAGTCAGGCCCTCTTAGACGAACTGACGAGGCTTGCCAAGGAACGGCTTGACCTGTTCGCCCGTGTCTGCGAAGAGAAGGGGATATCATGCTCGACCGATGTCAGGGCCGGAATCCCCGGTGAAGTGATAGCACGGGAAGCCGTGGCACATGACCTCGTTGTCATGTCACACGCCGGATATACCAGGGCATCCAAGGGCGATGAAAGCGCGGTCGATCCATTGGTGTCCAGTGTGATTCGAGGTTCGATCCGGCCGGTGCTGGTAGCCGGCAAAGAGTCTCCCGCCGGCGGCGCTGTCAAAAGCATGATGGTGGCCTATGATGGAAGCGTCCACGCAGCGCGCGCCTTGAGTGTGGTGGTGGAATTGGGATCCGGCCCCGGCATCGAATGCCTCCTGACCACGGTCGCGCCCACGGAGGAGGCAGGCCAGGAAACCCTCGGTCCCGCGGAGGCTTTTCTCTACCATCATGGTGTGACGCCGCAGAAGAAGGTGGTCATTGGCACCAGAGCTTCCGAACTACTCTGTGACATCGTCCGCGCGGCACGCTCGGATATCCTTATCATGGGGGCTTATGGCCACAGCCCGATCCGGGAAATGTTTTTCGGATGCACTACCGAGCGCATTCTCTCTCATTGCGAGGCGACCGTCATCCTGCAGTCTTAGTCACATTCAGCCGGGAGCCGGAACGGTTTGGGATTTTGGGTTGCGAATTTTGGATGGCAATCGCACAAACCCGCAGCACGGCGCGGCATAGCAGCATCCAGAAAATCTCGACGCAGAGTTCAATGAGATCGCAGAAACCGCTGCTGAGCGGATTGTGATCGATCCTCCGGCGTCTGCTCTGATCTTTGGTGCGCGGCATCGGCGATCTCAGCGCTCTCTCCGGAAACTTCCCCCCGGAGGGCCGGGAATTCAATATATATCCAGCATATATTCACCATAGGTTCACCTGGCGGCGCGCATAACTAAAAGTTTCTTTTCTCAATGAACGGCGACGATAGTCGTCGCAGGAGCGCTGCGTTGAGATTTTTCACATTTAGGCTTGATTTTGCAGGATTTGTGGTAGTCTCATAACAGTGGGAAACCAGTCATGAACCTCCCGAACAGTCTGACATTGGTGCGCATTTTTTTGGTGCCATTCATCGTGGTAGTTCTGCTTACTCCACCCGCACAGCTGCAGACCTGGGCTATCTGGGGGGCGTCCCAGCTCCAGACCTGGGCCATCTGGGGAGTGTCCCTGTTTCTGGGGGCTGCACTCACGGATCTCCTCGACGGCTACCTGGCGCGGCGCCGCAAGCAGGTAACGACGCTCGGCCGGCTTCTCGATCCCATTGCCGACAAGCTCCTGATCTCTTCGGCTCTCATCTCATTGGTGCAGCTCGGGCTTGCTCCTGCCTGGATGGTTGCGATCATTCTCGGACGCGAGTTCGCAGTCACCGGGCTGCGGAGCATCGCGGCCTCCGAGGGATTCAACGTCGGCGTCTCCACTCTTGGCAAAGGGAAGATGGTACTCCAGGTGGCGGCCGTGGTGGGGCTGATCCTCGGGCGTGCACACCCTGGCTGGGTTATGCAGACAGCGAAGGTCCTGCTCTGGGCCGTGGTCCTTTTCGCTCTGGTTTCGATGATTCAATACTTCGTCGAATTCTGGTCCATGCTGGACAGCAGCATCAAGAATCGCGAGCATCGGCGCTTGCGCATCCTCGAGCGGAAGCGCCAGATCATGGCCGAGAGGCGGGAACTCCGGCGTCTGCGCAAGCTGGAGGGCCAAAGAACGGCTCAGGTAAATGCAGAGGCTCCGACCGCAAGCAGCCTTCGGGATTCGCGATAACGGAGGGTCGCGCGCGCCACAGGGCTTTTCCGATTATGGATAATTCACTGCCGGTGCTGGACGAATCCGCACAGAAAGAACTGCTCGTGCTGACGCGCGCGACCCTCGAGAGCTACTTCTCGACCGGCCAGATTCCCGAATATTGTGCTCAGCACCCTGCTTTGCTGGAGCGCAGGGGCGCGTTTGTGTCCTTGCATAGAGGAGCGGAACTGCGAGGATGTATCGGCCTGCTGTCGAGCGAAGGGGAGTTGTACCGGACGGTCCAGCGCTGCGCGCTGAGCGCCGCTTTGGAAGATAGCCGCTTCAAGCCGGTAACTCGACATGAGGTCGCCGATTTGAAGATCGAGATCTCCGTACTCTCGCCGTTCGAGCGCATCACCGATGTTCATGTCATCGAAGTCGGCAGACACGGGCTGATTGTTTCCCTGGGCGGCCTGCGCGGACTGCTTCTGCCCCAAGTGGCAACCAAATACGACTGGGACCGGGAGACCTTCCTGGCCCAGACATGCCGCAAGGCCGGCCTGCCCAGCAACGCGTGGCGCCAGCCAAATGCAGCCATTCAGATTTTCGAAGCCCAGGTCTTCTCCGAATAAAAGCAAGAACCGCGAAATGCACCGAAAAGGGGAGAGCCTTTTTCGTGCATTTCGTGATTCTCATAAGTTCTGCATGCGGAAGTGCGCCGATCGGGGGTCGGCGAGCCATTGTGCGAGGGTCGGCATCTTGCGGTCTTTTTCGGACAAAGTAGGCTCGATGGCCGGCCAGTTAATGCCAAGCGCGGGATCGCACCACAAGATCCCCCCCTCGGCCGCGGGGGCCCACTCTGCAGTGCACTCATAATAGACGATCGAATCTTCGGCAAGGGCCATAAAGCCGTGCGCGAAACCCGGCGGCACCCAGAGTACGGAACCATTTTCTTCACTCAGCTCCATGGCAGCGTGATCACCGAGCGTGGGAGATCCGGGCCTGACATCGACCACAACGTCGAGAATGGCGCCCGTCACGCAGCGCACCAGCTTTCCCTGCAGAGGATTCCACTGGAAGTGCAGGCCTCGAACTACGCCGCGCTTTGACCGGCTCTGAATTGCCTGTTTGAAAAGAGCGCGGATGCCCATGGCTTCCAGGCCCGAATGAGTGTAGGACTGCAAAAGCGTCCCACGCTCATCCGCGAAGCGCCTGGCAGCAAAAACCCGGGTGCCGTTCAGTTCACCTGTTGAGCGTTGCATGGCCGCAGATCATAGCAGATCCCCGATCCCGAAGGAAACCATCGTGGACGGCCAGTGGGTGGGAAGAGGAATCGTCTCCTTAACAGGCAGCCAAGTGCATGCAGACTTCCATCTGCGTCACAGACCTACTTCGGACCACGCTTCGCGGACCGCCTTATGTTCCAGGCTGTTTACGCCGTAAATCTCCGCCGCCGTGCGCACGGTCAGATTCATCGCGTCAGAGAAGGTTGAATGCGCGCGCAGCCTTTCGCACAGGGCGCGATACCAGATCTGCCCTGCCTTCTCCCACGCGCATCCGCCCAGCCTGACCGCGAGCTGATAGAAGGCCCGGTTGGGAATTCCCGAATTGATGTGAACGCCGCCGTTATCCTCGGTGGTACGCACATAATCACGCATGTGGCCGGGCTGCGGATCTCTCCCCAGCAAGGGATCGTCATAGGCCGTTCCCGGCTCCTTCAAGGACCGGACACCCCTGGCCTTGATTCCAGGCATGAAAAGATCGGTTCCAATCAGCCAGTCGGCTTCTTCGACTGATTGTTTGCGCTTGTACTGTTTGACCAGCGAACCAAACACGTCCGAGAAGGATTCGTTCAGCGCTCCCGGCTGATCGCGATAGTCCAGGTTGGCCTCGTATTGGGTCAGGCCGTGAGTCAATTCGTGGCCGATGACATCGAGAGCCGCGGTGAAGCGACGGAAGATCTCACCGTCCCCGTCGCCGTAGACCATCTGCTGGCCGTTCCAGAATGCGTTGTCGTAGTTCGTGCCGTAGTGCACGGTGGAGTCAAGCCTGAATCCCCGATCGTCGATCGAGCTGCGACCATAAACGCGATAAAAAAAGTCGTAGGTGGCGCCGGATCCGTCGTAAGCCTCGTTGACCGCGATATCCTTGCTTCTCGGGCTCCTCTCTCCCCGTACCAGACGACCAGGCAGGCTATATCCGTGTCGGGCGTCATAGATGGTTCTCCTCTTCGTGCCGGTAGCAGTGCTCGCGATCTGAGCCAGGGAGGTCAGAACTCGGCGTTGCCCGCGAAACTGCTCGGAATTGGTGAGGGTGGACCAGGCCGCCGCTTGTTGGCGCTTGTCGCCGTTCATGATAATAGCGCGCAGGATATGGGGTGGAATGATACAGTGTGCCGGCATAGGCAGAAGGCTCCTTCCCCAGGATTTTGCACTCAGCCTATCACAGGATGAGCACCGGGGACTCCAGGAAAAAGATCATGGCCGGAACTCCGGTCCGTTTCAGCGGGTCCCGAGCTTCCTCGCGGTGATATTTTACGGTTTTTGCTGGCGCGCGGCGGCTGTAAGCCATTCGAGCAGGGGGCGCATCTCGGGGGGAACTGCATCCTCACTGGCCTGCACCGTGTGGATGCAGTTGGCGTTCTCAACGGTCAGCCGGTAATGGAAGCGGTCCGGCCGGGGAACGGCCGTTTCAAGCCTGAGTGGCAGGTCGAAGAAATGGCTTGCTTCCAGCAGCTTTTGTAGCTGCCTGGCCTGCCGCGGCGGCAGCGATTCGGCATCGAGCGCTGCCTTGATTTTCAAGCCGGCAAAGCCGCCGGTGCGTTCAAAGAGGATACGCATTTCACGTCACCCATTCACCCAGATTATAAGGCTGAAACCGCCAAATAGGTGAGGTACAGGAAACAAAAACTTCATTTCTTTGTGGTTTGGGTCCTGAGGGAGCCCGGCGGCGATGAGTCGGGATGGAAGGGGTGGCTGTTGTTGGGTCCCGCCGCCGGGAGTGTTGTCGCCCGTATAGTTTCGCGGGAGATCCTTCTATTTCAAAAAATCGTCGTGAACATCACTGCGATTCCGAAATGCCGGGCCAAAAACTGCCACACATGGCACGGCGCCCCCTAAGCGCATAAAATAAATCTCAACACAGTCTCCCATGCGTGCAGGGCGCAGCCACGAGCATCAACCCGGCCTCGGGCCTCGACAGCTAAACCCGGATTATTCATGAATATGCGATCAAAAGAAATTTTTGGACGCGGGAAACCGCTGACAGACGCTGACCGGTCGGTCTTGGTCTGCGTGCAGGAGCTTTTGCCGCGGCAAAAGCTCCTGCCTGCGTTTAGCCGCGTCCAATTTTGTTGCCTTTTACCGGCGTTTGGTTCTGCTTCACGAATAATTCGGATTGATGCAGCATCCGCAAAAGCTTAGCCGAGCCGGCCGCAGATCTGGGTGCGATTAGTGCTGCTTCTTAGAGGCATGCCTTGCGTAACCGAATCTGGCCAGCTCTTTGGCGAGCTTCTTGCGCCCGCGGTGGACCCGGTTGACGATGTTCTGGTAGCGCTCCGGGCGCAAGAGCGAGACGATCTCGCCGGTCTGTCTGCCTGCGAGAAAGAGATCGATTGCCTCGCGTTCCTGCGGGGGAAGCCTGCTAAGAATCGCGTCGATCATGGCGCACAGCTCAGCGTGATGCAAGATCGCCTCCGGCGAAGGCACGACGGATGAGCATCGGACCGAGTGCCGGACCTGTTCGTCGAGCGAGGTGAAGCGCTGTGCCCTGCGATAATAATTGCCCACTTTCCTGCGCAGGATTCCCATGGCCCAGATCAGCATTCCTTTTTCGAGATCGATCTCCGGGGCTTTACGCACCATGGTCAGGAGCGTGTCCTGGACCAGGTCCTCGGCGTCCTCGGGATTGCCCACTCGCAGCGCCGTCAGTTTTCTCAGGACCAGTCGGATACGCCCCAACTCCTCCTCCGTCCAGCAGACGGAATGAACTCGCGATGGATCGTAACCGACCCGCACGGATTCGCAGATTCGGGGCGGATCAGTTTCATAGATGAGAGAATAGGCAAGATCGCGCACTTCTCAGCCCTCCATGCCGATAGTTTTGGCAAGGAGCCAGCGGGCGTTCCTGGACAGCGGAGTTTGCCGCATGGCTCCGAGATTTCAGGCTGAGTTCGAGGAAAGGTGCTGAGGGTCAAATTCACGGTAATGTGGCATTCATTCGGTGTCAAGGAGTTTCTCAGGACTTTTTAATCTGCGTAGAAAAGAGAGCTGCCGCCGCCGAAATATCTCAACGCGAGATCGCCGGGGCCGTAGAGAACAGAGTGGCGCGGCATGTCCAGCGGCTTGTGACTGGCGGGTGTGTTACTTGCGTTTGGGGGCGTAATAGCCTGGCCGGGCCGAAGTAGTGGCGCCGGCAGCGTCGACGGTCACTTCGATGCGGCGGTAGCTGCCGTCTTTCGCGGTGTTGGCCGATATGTATCCCAGGGTGTACTGGTTGCGCAATTCTTCGTCCACCTGGGCGTAGATATTGTCGAGTTGACCGAAAGTGTTGGGATAGAGAACCCTGCCGCCGGTTTCATACGCCAGCTTGCGCAGGGCCAGGTCCGCCTGGAGAAACTCCTCTTCGGGAACGCCCGCGTACCAGCCACCCTGCGCTTTGTCGGCGAGATATGCCTCGCGCACCGCCTGGGTTTTGCTCACCACGTAGACGGCCGCCTCAGAATGGACTGCAGCATCGAGCGCATCTTTATAGGATATGGTGCTGTTGTTGTCCAGGCCGTCGGTCATGATGATCATGGCCTTTTTATCGCGGATGTCCTTGAATACATCGTTCGACACGGTGTAGATGGTGTCCCAGAGGTTGGTGTTGTCTTTGCAGTAGACTGATGTGAGCACGTCCTCGAGGCGGTCGGCTTTGGTTCCCCAATCCATCTTCAGGCGGGTTTCGGTATTGAACGTGATGAGCGCAAATTGATCTTCAGACTTGAGATTCTCCACGAATTTCCTGGTGGCGTATTTGATCGTTCCCCATTCGGGGCGCACACTGCCGCTCACGTCCAATACGATCGCCAGGCGTGTAGGCACACCCTCCTGCTCGAAGGTCAGGATCTCCTGCTCCTCACCATCCTCGGTAACGTGGAAGGCACTTTTCGGCAGCCCTTTGACAAATCCCCCCGCCGGCTTGCGCACGGTGACCGGCACGGTCACCATGTTCACTTCGACGCCAATCTTGAACGGCCGTTGCTGCTGCGTTTGAGGGGGATTTTGCGATTGCTGAGCTTGTGACCAGGTAAGCCGGGGCGCGAGGAAACCGGCGGCCGCCAGGACCGGCAATCCCAGCAAGGGAAGCATGATGTGTTTCGCCCGGCAGAGTGCCATTTTATTGGTTTGCAGGCCCATACGTTCCTTATCTCCTGCCGAGGGCAGCCGGCAATTTTTCGAAGATGTCTCCAAATCCGCCGTTCGACAGGATCACGATTACGTCACCCCTGCGCGCTTCCGCGCAGACCTGTCGAATTATACCTTCCACGCCGTCGAGATTCCAGGCGGCACGGCCCATCGATTGCAGCTCCTGGATCAGCTGAGCCATGTCGAGCCTTTCCCCGTCGGGCACTCTCTCGGGCTTGAACAGAGGCGGCATTGCGATGCAATCGGCCTCGGCCAGGGCACCGGCGATCTCCCGCTGGAAAACGTTCCGCCGGCTCGTGGCTGAACGCGGCTCGTAGATCGCCCAGAGACGCACAGGCCGGAGGGCAGCGCGCACGGCCTGCAGGGTTTCGCGCACTGCCGTCGGGTGGTGCGCGAAATCCTCGTAGATGCGGATCCCCCCCACGTCGGAGAGCAATTGCAGGCGGCGGCGGACCCCGCGGAACTGCTCCAGGCCGTCGCGAATATCGTCCTCCGGCACTCCCAGGCGATGCAGAATCGCAGTAGCGGCCAGGACGTTGCGGACGTTGAAGGCGCCGCATAACCCGAGACGCACTTTGCGGAAGAGTTTCTTATGGTAAAGGATGTCGAAGCAGAGACGGTCATCTTCGTACCTGATGTCGCGCGCGGTCCAGTCGCAGTCTTGATTCAGACCAAAGGTCTCCTTCATGCACAGGGAGCCGGAGCTCACCTGCCGGGCGTCCGGGCTGTCGGCGCCGACGGCCAGGTACCCGCGCCCCGGGATAAGGTTCACCAGGCGCCGGAACTGCAGGCACACCGCCTCCAGATCCGGGTAGATGTCCGCATGGTCGAACTCGACGTTGCCGATCACCACCACGTCCGGCAGATAGTGCAGAAACTTGGGGCCCTTGTCGAAAAAGGCCGAGTCATACTCGTCTCCTTCGATCACAAAATGCCGTCCACCACCCAGCCCGTAACTGGACTGGAAGTTCTCGGCGATTCCTCCGATCAAAAAATCAGGCTGGAAACCGGCCGAGTGAAGAACCCAGGCGATCATGGATGTGGTCGTCGTTTTGCCATGAGTGCCGGCCACGACGACCGAGGTCTTCGTCCGGAGGAAGAACTCCTTCACTGCTTCGGGAAACGAAGTGTGGGGGATCTTGAAGTTCAGGAGGTACTCGACCTCCGGATTGCCGCGCGATACGGCATTCCCCACCACGGCCAGATCGGGAGCCGGCTCCATATTGGCAAGGTTGAAACCCTGCGTCACGCGGATCTTCTTTCCCGCGAGAAACTCGCTCATCGGCGGGTAGACGCCCTCATCGGACCCCGTGACCTCAAAGCCGCGCTCCTGGAGCATGGCCGCGAGCGTGGCCATGCCGGTGCCGCAGATACCGATGAAATGAATGCGACGGATTTTATCGACGGTGATCATAACGCCCGCAATTGTACCTGAACCACAAAATACACGAAATACATGAAAACGGCTTCCGCGTGCTTCCCGGTTCCGTGAGATTATGATAAATAAGGAGCCATGGAATTTCTCCTTGTGACCGGGGACGAACGTCTGCCGCGCGACGAGCGCAAGATCGAGCGGCTCTGCCAGAGCTTCGACATGGACTGCACGGATCTGAACCATGAAGCCTGCTGGCGCGGCGCGCGCGGCGTCATGCCGTGCTGCGGCCTCGAAGTCGAGTTTGAGCGCGAACGCGGGATCTGCCCCTTTCTATGGCTCGAAGAGAACGCTAGGGGGATCACCGTACGGGGATGGCTTCCTGAATGAACCAATCGTGAAAATCCGCCGTCTATGGATTCGGCGTCGATCCGTCGGCGGCCGATCTTGCTTGAGTTTCCAGCCGTCGTCGGTTCCAAATATCGTCCGGGTCACTTTGGCTTGGAGAGACCGGCATTTACGGCACGAGATACAGTCCATGCACCTTCGGCTGGTCGCACGTACAGTTTCCCGGCTGGGCCTGGTCGCCCTGCTGGCACTCCCGTTGATCGCCTCTCTGGGGAAAGCCTGACCGAACTTTGATCCGATGCGCCGCCGATTCCGACACCGAAGGCCTGTATGATTGCAGCTGGGTGGGAGGTTTTCATGCGTGGGCGATTTCAGGTCGTTACGATGCGGTTCGTTCTCATCGTCCTGGCGGCGCTTCCACTCCTTTATTCCCAGACTATCCAGCCACAGCGGGGCCAAGCGGTGTATGTCCTGGCGGCGCGGGACTCGCACCTGTTTACCATGTGTCCCACCACGGAGGCGGTAAGCTTCCTGGACGGCAAAACCTGGAAATCAAACGGCAACGCCCGGGTTGTGTATCCATCCGAGAATGAGGCGGTTTTCACGTTTTTTGACGAAAACGGTTCGCTCACGAACATTCTGCCGCTGCCGGCCGCGGGCGCAGGCGTTGCGGCAACGAGGCCGGTGCCGGGCCGTGCCGAACTGGACCGGGTGGCGCCGGACCCGGACATCAAGCAAAGGATCGAGAAGGAATTCCTCAAGCGGAAGGAGTACGTGATCGTCGACTCGCCCGGCAAGGCGGATCTGGTGTTTCTTGCGGAAGGGACCTATCTCCCCATGATGATCGGGACGCTTTCAGCTCCGAACTCGCTGGTTTTCGCGCCCCGGGGAGACAACAAGGCGGAGTTTCTGCAGACCGTTTTCGCTATCGTCGTTCCGGCAGCGGCCTTCAATCCAGAAGCCGTCCGGAGCGCCTCCCTGATGAACGCAAGGCTGTGGGAGGGATCGGTCACCTGGAAACGCACCCGCATGCCCAGGGGCGTGGAAATAGCTCCCGCGTCACCGGAGGCTGTGGCGGCGCAATTTCACAACAAGGAAAAGAGGCCCCCCAGCCATTTCCCGCTCTGTGCCGCTTCCGCCCAGACTTTGCGCATCGCAGGGACTCCATCGGTGGGCCGCGCGGCGGCTCCCGAATTGAAAACGGATCCCGTCCTGCCGCCGGCCTCCCCGACTCTAGCGGAGAAACCGGCGGGCGAAAGCCAGGCGTTTCGGGTCGATGTCACCCTGGTCACGGTGCCGGTGATGGTGATGGACCAGGACGGGAAGTATGTCTCGGATCTGAATTATTCCGACTTTCACGTGTTCGAAGACGGCGTCGAACAAAAGATCGACCGCATCATCCCCGAGGCGGAACCCTTTGATGTCGCCCTGATGCTCGATACCTCCACGAGCATGCGCCTCAAGGCCACCGAGATTCAAAAGGCGGCCCTGGCCTTCGCCGGCGCCATACGCCCGGATGACAGGCTCATGGTTGTCTCGTTCGACAACCGGATCTATGTGCACTCCGAACCGACTGCCGACCGGCTCCAGCTGCGCGCCGCCATTTCACTGTTGCGGCCTGACGAAGGGACGCGGCTCTTCGATGCCGTCGACCTGGTTCTCGCGGATCGACTGGACGCGATCCGGGGGCGGAAGGCGATCCTGCTGTTTACCGACGGTGTGGACACGCGCAGCCGGATCGCCGGCTCGGTCGGCACGCTGGCGGCCGCAGAAGAGTCCAACGTGCTCGTATACGGAATCCAGTATGACACCAGCAAGGAAAGCGGTCTGAAACCCTTCCCGGGAGTCTCCTCCTGGGTCGTGCTTCCCGAAGACATTCGCAACAACAGCGAGCGCTACCGGCGCGCCGACAAATACCTCCTCAGCCTGTGCGACGGCAGCGGCGGCGAACTCTATGTCGCGCAACCCGGGGCCGACCCGGGTGAGGTCTTCGCCCGCATCGCCGAACAGCTGCGCCACCAGTTCACGCTCTGCTACTACCCCTCCGATTCAAAAAAGGACGGGGCTTTCCACCGCCTCCGCGTTGAGGTCGACTGCCCCGGAGTCAAGGTCCGGGCGCGAACCGGCTATCGCGCGCCCGCGAATAACAAGCGCTGACCTGCTGATGGTTGGAAGGAATCAGCGATTCTCTTGAGCGGGCTTTTTCGCAGGCCTCCTCAAGCTCATCGCCTTGGGCCGCGCGTGCCTGGGCTCATAGATGCCGAGCTTTCCGCCGCCCGGAAGCGTCACCATGGTGAGCGATCCCCAGCCCCGGTCCTGCACCGGGCTGCAGGCGATGCCACACTTTTTCATCTCTGCGACGAGCACGCCGACGTCGTCGCACATCAGATAGAACTCGTGCACGTCGTTTTTGCTGGACGGATGCACGGCGACTTCTGCGGGCGGCAATCCGAAGATCAGCCAGCCGCCGCCCGCATCAATGTTCACCAGCCGGAGCGTGTCGCGCAGGAAAGCACGGTCGGCATCGGGATTCGTGCTGTAAATGATCGAGTGTACTCCGATGATCATGGTATAGCCCCCTGCGCCCGCTAAATGGCGCTCGCTGCGATTCCGGTCCGAAAAAGGTGCGTCAGCATGCAATTGGCAGCTACTTCTTTTCCCCATGCTCGCGAGGTGGGTATTCTCCCGATTTTGTAATCAACTCCTTGTACGGGCTGTTCCAGCTCTTGAGGAAAATGTTTGAGAGCGCACCCGCGAGATTCGGGCTCGTGCACACAATCCCCAGGTTCCGGGAGCCGTAAAAATAGCTCTTTTCGCAATTGCTCGTCCCGAGCCAGAATTTCGCGCCGTCGGCGACAATGTATTTGCAGTGCTCCACTCGGGCGAACGGGATGTAACCGCCGGACCATTCCGGGATGGCGGTGAAGGCGACTTCGATGTTAGGCACTTCGGCCAGGTCCTTGAGCGCGGCCACGGCGGAGGACCCTTTCTCCCAATCCGAGACGATCATCCGAACCTTCACCCCGCGTTTCGCGGCCCGCCGCAGTGCATCATCGATCTCGGCATACCTGTCGCCCTGTCGATCGGCAGGGGAATAGGACAGAAACTGCAGCGAAAGCGATCGTTGGGAACCATCGACCAGTTCGACTATGGCACGCTCATCCCACAGTGCGGGGTCGGGAATGAAACCGAGCGGGCTGAAGGTGGGGCACAGGAATGCGACCTGCCCCTCGGCGCCGGCGACGCGGATGGGTATCCGGTAGGTTTTCCGGGGGACCGAGAAAGTCTTGATCGCTTCGGGTGCCAACGACGCGAGCCGCCAGTCGAGGTCAAAAACATCGCCGTAGGCGGCCGCGATCTGGCTGTCGCTGATGCGGAGGCCGAGTTCGTGGATGTGCTCCAAAGCCCGCCAGTCGAAATTCTGGCTGCCGACGAAGACCTCCCGGCCGTCGACGATGAAGTATTTGGCGTGTTGTATGCCCCCGGCAATGGGGCCGAAATCGATGCGGCGCACTTCAATGTTCGGGCGCTGCGCGAGTTTGTCGACGCTCGCCGGGTAGGTTCTGTACATGCGCGCGTCGACCAGGACCCGCACTTTCACGCCGCGGCCCGCGGCGGCATCGATGGCGGCGAGCACCGCCTCGAGCCGTTTCCCTGACTCGTCGGAGATGTAGTACTGTTCCAGGTCGAGCGTCTTGCGCGCGCGCCCGATCATCTCGAGCCACACCTCCTGGGTGTTGCGGATTTCGGGATTGTCCAGCGTGGTGCCCACGGGGATGCTCTCGACGATTTCGATGTCCGGCGCGGGAGCGGCCGGGACGCGGATCTGCGGCACAAGCAGCAGGAGGGCAATCAGGAGTTTCTTCATGGCAAGGCCTCTGTGAAGGGGAACGGACGCTGCGAACGGCGCCGCGAAACCCGCGCCGTCGACGGCGCGGGTTCCCATGGATGCGCTGTTCAGCCGGCGCCGTCACTTTTTCGGATACGGCGGCTTCGGCGTGAAGGTGAAGGGCTTCTCCTTGATCTGCTGCATCAGGACCTCGATGGCTTTGTCGAGCTGCAAGTCCTTGCCGGCCGTGGCCGACGCGGGATCGTTGTCGAGCAGGATGTCGGGATCGAAGCCGTGGTTTTCGATCCACCACTTGCCTTCGCGCCCGTAAAAGGCGTTGTTCGACTGCTCCACCGCGCCGTTGTCGATCGTCCTCTGCCGGTTCACGATGCCGACCAGACCGCCCCACGTCGGCACGCCGATCACCGTCCCCAGCTTGCGCGCCCGGAAGTGCTCCAGGAACGCCTCGCCGTCAGACCCGTCGTATTCGTTGGTGACGACCGCAATCGGCCCGGTGGTAACGGAACCGGGGTAGCGGAACGGCTCCATGCCGCGCAGGTTGTTGTACGCCACCATCTGGCGCTCGAGCTTGTCGATGAGGAAATACTCGGTCCAGCCTCCGCCGTTGCCGCGCACGTCGATGATCAGCCCCTTCTGGTAGCGAAAGGCGCGCCAGAACTTGTCGAACTGGCCGATGTTGTCGGTGCTCATCGCCTGGATGTGCATGTAGCCGAGTTCGCCGTTCGACGCCGCCAGCACCTTGTCGATGTTGTCGGCAAGCCAGCGGTTGTAGCGCAACGCCGACTCCGAGCGGATCGGCTCGACCTCGAAGACCCTCGTGGGGGTGCCTGCCGGGCTGCTGCCGACTGTGATCGACACCTTCTGGCCGCGCGTCACCTGCAGGTGCCGGTGGGGGTTGTCGGGCGCCTTCACGGCCTGCCCGTCGATGGCGAGCAGGTACTCGCCTTCCTTGAGATCGATGTCGGGCCTGACGAGCGGCGCCGTGAGATCCCGGTTGTAGTTCGTCGGTCCGAGGATTTTCGCGAACCTGTAATAACCGCTGGCATCTGGCGCGAAGTCCGCGCCCAGCAGGCCGGTGTAGACCGGGTTGGCCGGCGCCTGCGCCTGCGGGCTGAAGTCGCCGCCCGAGATGTAGGTGTGGGACACGCACAATTCGCCCACCATCTGCGACAGGAGCCAGTTCAAATCGGTGCGGCTCGAGAGGTCGGCCACCCAACCCCGGTAGGTTTCGCCCATCTTTTTCCAGTCGCGGCCGTGCATGCCGGCGTCGTAGAAAAAGTCGCGGTACCAGCGCCAGGTGTCGTCGAAAATCTGCAGCCACTCATCCATCGGCTTGTAGCGGTAGCTGAGGCGGTCAAGCGCGACCTGGGTTCCGAGCGATTTCGTGTTTGCCGCAAGCCTGTCCACCGGGCTCAGGGTGAACTGGCCACCCTTCTGGATGATGGCGTGGAGGCGGTTGGCCGAGAGCCGCCAGTCGCTGACGGTCGCATCCATCGCCACGTCCCGCTGCGAAGACATGTTGAAGACGTGCAGCGACCACTGGTCCGCGCCCGATGGCTTGAAGATCTCCTCCATTTCCGTCTCGCCCCAGTTGCCCGGCAGCGCGGCGAACGTCACCATCCCCTTGCCGGCTTTCAGGTAGAAGTAGTTTCCGGACGGGATCGGCAGCGGGAACACGCGCTTTTCGATGCCGGTAAGGTCGATGCGGAACAGCTCATCCTTCCCGGGCGCCGCGCTTTTGTCGAACGGCGGCTTCTGACCCGCCTTGAGCTGCACGGCCATCACCTGGACGGGGCTCGGAATGACGTGGTTGTCCTCTAAAATGTCGAGCTGGGTTGTGAAGTTACGGTACGAGAGGAAGTAGAGATAGTCCCCGTTGGCGTCAAACGACGGGTTGAGCGAATCGTAGAAGCCGTCCGTGACGGCGAAGCTCTTGCCCTGTTCGAGGCTGTACAGGAAAACCTTGTTGTTGCGGTTGAACTGCACGAACGAGTACGTGATCCAACGGCTGTCGGGGGACCAGGAGTAGTCGCTCACCTCCCAGAAGAACTCGTCGTTCTTGAGCTGGTTGGAGGAGGCGACCTTCACGATCTTCTTGGTCGCGACATCGAGGTAGAAGATCGAGAAGTCCTTGTCGCCGTATAGGATTTTGCTGCCGTCGGGGGACCATTCGAGGTGGTACACGGCGCGGTCGAGCGTCGTGGTCAGCGGCTCCCACGGCCGGTCTCCGGAGATGTCCGTCAGGTACATCTGGTAGTCGCCGGTCTTGTCCGAATAGAACGCGACGCGCTTGCCGTCGGGGGAGATCTGCGGGAACCGCTCGCGCGTCGCCGGCGTGCCGGTCAGGTTCCTGGGCGGCTGCGAATCGTCTGTGGGCACGACGTAGATGTCGCCGCGGGCTTCGAACACGGCGGTCTTACCGTCGTTCGACACGGCCATGGTCTGGATGAAGTCGCGCGGGTTCACGGTGCGCTCGCGCAGCTGCCAGCGGTCGCTCGGGATATCCACTGCGATCTTCCGGTCGGCGTTGGTGGCCGCATCGAGCACGTGCAGGTAGCCCGCCTGCATGTACACGATGCGCTTGCCGTCGGTCGACGGCATCTGCACGTCGAAATCGGCGTACTTGGTGACCTGGTCGACTTTCCTGCCGGCGAAGTCGTAGGTGTACAGGTTGGCGATGCCGTTCGGCCCGCGGTCGGACGCGAAGTACATGCGGTTGCCGACCCACATCGGGTAGGCGTTCTTGCCGACGTAGTCGGTGAGCGGGGTGAACTTTTTACTGCTGAAGTCGTACATCCAGACGTCGGTATACTGCCCGCCCTTGTAGCGCTTCCAGTAGTACTCCTCGTTGCCGCGCCGGTTGTACACCATTTTGCTGCCGTCGGGCGAGAACGAACAGAGGATGCCCCGTTCGACCGGGAGCGGCTCAGGCAGCTCACCTTCGGGAGAGACGGCATAGAGCCTGACGATGGTGCGATAGTTCGCTTCCTGGCCGGCACGGTAAATGATCTTTTTCCCGTCCGGCGACCACCCGACCGCCTGGACGCCTACCCCGTTCCAGGTCACGCGGCTCGGCGCGCCGCCGTCGACCGGAATCACATAGATAGCCGACGCACCGTCGTAGCTGCCTGTGAACGCGATCCACTTGCCGTCGCGCGAGAGCTTGGCCGCATCCTCCGTCCCCGGATAATTCGTCAGCCGGCGCGCGGGTCCTCCGGCCGTGCTCACCGAAAACAGGTCGCCTTCGTAGCTGAAGACGACGGTGTCGCCGTTGATGTCGGGGTAATGCATGAAACGGCCCGGCACGCCGGCGAACGCGACCGTGGTAACGAACAGAACGCTTGCGACGATCATGAGAGCGGTGCGTCTCATAACGACTCCTTTGTCTGACTGGTGAACGCGATTCGTGATTCAGATGCGGTCAGAGATCGGCATCGACTTCGCACGCAGATTATCGTCAAGTCAGGACACCTGGTCAAATGCGATCTCCATCCTCACCGTGAAACCCCGGACGCTCACCTGTTCCGGCCGCGGAGTCGGCCGCTGGAATGCCGGTCGCTGATTTGACTACCCCCTCTGTTCGCGCTACGTTTATTCGGGATAGGTGGGATGATGAAAGAAGACTTTCCGCAAGACCTTGCGGGGCTGAAGAGCAGTCCCTTCCACGAAATCCATGCGCACGGGCGCAGCGTCAAGGCGGAAATGCGCGCCAACCTGCTGGCGCTGCTCCGGAAAAAAGAGAGGCTGTTCCCGGGGATCATCGGCTACGACGACACGGTGACACCGCAGATCGTCAACGCCATTCTCAGCAGGCACAACATGATCCTCCTCGGGCTGCGCGGGCAGGCTAAGAGCAGGATCCTGCGATCCTTGACGGCGCTGCTGGATGATTGGATTCCAGAAATTGCGGGCTGTGAGATCCACGACTCGCCCTATGCGCCCATCTGCCGCTCGTGCCGCGAGCGCCTCGAGACAGTGGGCGACCGGCTGCCGATTCGATTCCTTCACCGCAACCAGCGCTATGTCGAAAAGCTGGCGACGCCCGATGTCACGATCGCCGACATGATCGGAGACATTGATCCCATCCGCGCGGCCAAGGGTGGGTTGGACCTGTCGGACGAAATGACCATCCACTATGGGCTCGTGCCGCGCGCCAATCGCGGCATTTTTGCACTCAACGAGCTGCCGGACCTTGCAGGCAAGATCCAGGTGGGGCTGCTCAACATCCTTCAGGAAGGTGATGTTCAGATCAAAGGCTACCCGCTGCGCCTGCCTCTGGATCTGGTCATGGTCTTTTCCGCCAATCCCGAGGATTACACGGCGCGCGGCAAGATCATCACCCCGCTGAAGGACCGCATCGGGTCCGAGATCCGCACGCACTACCCGGTTTCGCTGGCAGAAGGGATGGCGATCACCCATCAGGAGGCCTGGCTGGCGCGCGATCCGCGCATCCCGTGCACGATTCCGGTGTTTGTAGCGGAAGTGGTCGAAGAGATCGCCTTCGGGGCGCGCAAGAGCCCGCACATCGACAAACGCAGCGGCGTGAGCCAGCGTCTTCCGATCACCTGCCTTGAAAATACCGTGTCGAATGCAGAGCGGCGCGCCTTTCTCCACCACGAGAAGTGCGTGGTTCCGCGCATCGGTGACATTTACGCGGCCATTCCGGCCTTGACCGGAAAGCTCGAGCTCGAATACGAGGGTGAACTGCGCGGCGCCGACACGATTGCGCGCGAGCTGATACGGGCTGCGATCGGCGAAGTGTTCGCCCGATACGCCGACGGGGACGATTTCCAGCACATCGTCGACTGGTTCGAGTTGGGGGGTTCGCTCGAGCTGCCGGACGACATGCCGAGCGCGGAATGCTTTGAGCAGTTTCGCGGCATACAGGGCCTGCTGGAGAAAGCGGACCAGCTTCTGGGCGCCGGACGCCACTCCTCAGACCAACGGAGTGCCGCGGCCGAGTTCATTCTGGAGGGATTGCACGCCCGCAAGAAGATCAGCCGCAGCGAGAACCGGATCTTCAAAGCGCTCGAAGGGCAGCGCGAGGGGTTTCTTGAGAACGCCGGCGACAATCGCAAGAAATGGAACTAGCGTGAAAGCCGTCACTTATGCGAAATACGCCGGCGAGAACTGGGACTCGCTCAGCCTGGAGGAATTGCTGAACAAGCTCTCGGACTATCTGCTGCAGTCCGGGTTCAACAGCCGCATCCTCGATGAATTCCGGGACTTCGACCGCGATCTGCAGTCACTGCACAATGCCATCCTCCAGGCGTTGCTGCAGCATTCGCTGATCCCGGAAGAGATGCGGCAGAAGGCTGAGGCTCAGGCCGAGGGCGGGAAACCCGGTGACTCCGAGGTTGCGCGTCTCGTCGAGTACCTGATCCAACGACTCTCAGACGAAGGTTACATCAAAGTGCGGCGCAGCAACAAACCCGTGACCGGAAAAGGAGCGCGCGCCCAGGAGTCGGTACGCGCGCGTTTCGAACTGACCGATAAGGCCCTCGACTTCCTGGGCTACAAAGCGCTCAGGAACCTTCTCGGATCCTTGGGTCGCTCCAGTTTCGGCCGCCATGACACGCGCGATCTGGACACCGGCATCGAGTCGACCGGAGTCAGCAGGCGCTACGAATTCGGCGACACCATGAACCTGGATGCGAGCGCGACCATTCTGAATTCGATCCGGCGCCGGGGATTGGCGCTGCCTCTGGACCTGGACTATCCCGACCTCGAGGTCCATCAGTGTGAATATCAATCGTCCTGTGCCACGGTCCTGATGCTCGACTGCAGCCACAGCATGATTCTGTACGGCGAGGATCGCTTCACGCCGGCCAAGAAGGTTTCCCTGGCGCTGGCGCATCTGATCCGCACGCAATACCCGGGTGATTCCCTGCACGTGGTGCTGTTTCACGATTCCGCGGAGGAAATTCCGCTTGCGCGGCTGGCGCGCGTCTAGGTCGGACCGTTCTACACCAACACTCGCGAGGGCCTGCGCCTCGCCCGGCGCATTCTGGCGTGCGAGCGCAAGGACATGCGCCAGATTATCATGATCACCGACGGCAAGCCTTCGGCGGTCACCGAGACGGACGGATCGATCTATCGCAATTCCTTCGGGCTTGATCCTTACGTTCTGGACCTGACCTTCCAGGAGGTGGGCCAATGCCGCAAGTCCAACATCCTCATCAACACTTTCATGCTGGCGCGAGACCATGATCTGGTGTCATTCGTCCAGCGCATCACGGAGATGTGCCACGGCAAGGCCTATTTCACGACGCCCAGCTCGCTCGGCCAGTACATCCTCATGGACTACATGCGAAAAAGAATGCAGCGGGTGCACTAAAACCTCGACGCAGAGGGATTTGAAGGTCAGCAACACGGGACACACGAGACAGGTTTCGTGGCTCCCGTTTTGGCTGCGGCCGCCGGGTGCGCTGCGGCGAATCTTCTCAGTACCTGCGGTAGTCGAGCATGGTGATCTCTTCCCGGATGCGGACCTTGAGGATAAGATCGCCGGCGACCATGTGCTCCGCAGCCGGCATGCCGCTGATGACGCGGCCGAAACAGGTGTAGCCGCCGTCGAGGTGGGGCTGCGGCGACAGTGTGATGAAGAACTGGCTCCCCCCCGTATCCTTCCCGGCCAGCGCCATCCCGACAGAGCCGCGCTCGAACGGGTGCATGTTGATCTCGCACCGGATCGCGTAGCCCGGGCCGCCTTCCTGGTCGTTGCGCGGGTCACCGCTCTGAATCACGAAATTAGGAACCACGCGCATGAAAGTGAGCCCGTCGAAGAATCCTTTCTTCGCGAGTGAGACGAAATTGGCCACGGTCAGGGGGGCATCCTCACGAAACAGCTCGATCTCGATCCGGCCGCGCGTCGTCTCGAGGACGGCCATAGTGCGATCCTGGCGTTCCGCCGCGGCCTGGATATAGGTTTGATCTGTTGCGGTGACGGCTGACGGTCCAGGATCTTCCGGGACGTCCGTGACACCTGCCTGCTTCAACAAACGGGCCGCCGCGATGCGGACATTGCGGGCACGATCCTGGAGCGCCGTCCGGAGGAAGGATCGAACATCCGCAGCACCGATCCAAGGTTCCAGCCGGGCGAAGATCGCGGCCCTGGTTTCCGGGTCCATACCGCCGCCGTTTGTGGAATACGCCAGCAGAATTGGCCTCCAGGGTGCGGGGGCTCCGGGAGGAGGCGAGTAGGCAGCAAGCGCGGCGCGCAGGACCACGCTGTCCTGCGAGGCGAGATAGGTTGGGAGAATCTCCTGCAGGTCCGGGGCTTGCGCGCGCGCCAGCGCCTGCAAAACCGCGGGGATCGCCAGGATGTCCGCGGTTGCTGCCTGACTTCCAGCTGCTTGCGCCAGCATCCGCTTCAGCTCGCTTTGCGCGCGCGGGCCGCCCAATTCACCCAGCGCTCCCGCCCACGCCCGCGCCCCTGCCGGGGTGTCGAACCGGGTTCCGGAAACCAGGCTGAAGAACCATTCCGGGTCCTTGCGCAACAGTCTGGCCAGCGCGATCACGGAGTTGTTCGCGACCGGGCCGGGCCGGCGCGCCAATTGTTGAAGCACACCGACGCTGTTTTCGGAACCGATGTTTCCCAACGCGGCCGCGGCCTGCACGGCGAAATTCAGCTGGTCGATCTGATCGGGATCGGATTCTCCCATGGGCGCGGCCCGAAGAGCCTCCTCAATGGCAGCTGCGGACCTGGGAGCTTTCAAGCTCACCAGGGCCTGCAGCGCGCTCACGCGCACCGGCAACGGCGTGGTGATTCCTTCAAGCCTCGGTTGCAGCAGCGGTTCCAGCACGGCTGCCAGCGCTGGATCTCCGCAAGTTCCCAAAGCACGAGCAGCATGGGCCCGCACTTCGGGGTCGGAGCTCCGAAGCAGGCGCCGCAGAACGGCGCGCGCCTCCGGGTCGCGCATGCGGTAGAGCGCATTGGCTACGCGCCATTGGATTTCGGGGTCGCCCAGGCCTGCGAGTCGTTCGAGCACGGGCCGGGCGGCGGTATTCGCTAACCGCATCAGGGCCGTGATTGCCAGGCTCAGGTACGTACGTTGCGGCGGTGATCCGTCATACGAGAGGCCCTCCAGGCGTTTGACGATTTCGAGCGCGTCCCCGGCCCGCCCGGCTTTGCCGAGGGCCTCGACGATGCGCATGCGGACGGCCATCGCCGGGTCATCCAGCAGCGCCCTGAGTTCACCGGCGGCGCGCTCATCGGCCGGTCGTCCCTCGTTCCGAAGCAGGTCGCGATCCTCGGCCTCGCCCACGGCGAAGGCAGCCGCCGCGCGGACCGCGGCATATCGGGAATGCAGCGCTTCATAGAGCCAGGGCAACGCCCTGCGATCTCCGATGCGACCCAATGCCAGAGCGCACCATTGCTGCTCCTGAGGTTCGGACGTATCCCGCAGGTGGACGGGGAAGAACGCATCGTTGCCAAGATTGCGATGGTCTTCGCGCTTGACGATTTCCGCGAACACCAGATTCCGCTCCGCCTGATCCGGCCGCAGCGGACGGCGTCCGCAAGCGACGGCCGTGCCGCACAGGACTGTCATCAATAACAGGGTAATCGGCTTCTTCATGATCGATTCATTCCCGGTGTGCGATTGACGTATGTTGAGACGCCCGAACTCAGAGAAGATTTTCGGGAGTCTTCGCGTCCTGGAGTTTTGGAGGTTCGAGACCACGCCTACTTGTACTTGAGACCGGTGATCTGGATTTCAACGCGCTTCGGGTTCCATAACTGTTCGACCGACTCGACCCCGAAATGGAAAGTACGTTTTTCCAGGGGTTCCATGGGGCGGTTGTCGAGGCCGACGCCCGGACGCAGCGGTGTGCGGATCACTTCTTTCGATAGCTTGTCGTAGACATCATAAAGAGTGACGCGCATTTCCAGCGCTTCGAGCTTGCGACTGCCCTCGTTGGCGATGATTCCGTCGATCAGGGCAAACCGCGGCCCCGCCATGGGGATGCCGATGCTGGCTTTGACATTCTCGATATGGACCCTGTCCTTGTAGGCTTCGAAATCCGGATCGCCCGGATGTGCCATGCCGGGAACGGCGACGGGGACACCGGCCTCTTTGGGCGGGGGATTGTTTTTCTGATAACGCACGATGAAAAAAACCGCGGCCAGAGCCACGGCGGCCACTGCTATCGTGATCAGGAGCGTCACCGGACGCCGGTCGCGTTTGAATTCGGATGTAAACTCTGCCATTTTCCGCCTCCCTGTTTGCGGGTACGGAGCCGGGACAGGCTCGATCCAAGGGATCCAAACCGCAAAGTCAACTTCCGCTAACCACCATCTTGCCGATCAGCAGGGTCGGGGCGAAGATCTCACCCAGGGCCAGAAGATCATTGCCGACGGCTTCGACGCTTGTCAACATGTCTTTCAAGTTGCCGGCGACGGTTATCTCCTCGACCGGAAAAGCCAGTCGGCCCCCGTCGATCCAGATGCCGGCGGCTCCCTGGCTGAAGTTTCCGGACACGAGATTCACTCCGAATCCGATCAGGTCCGTCACATAGAGTCCGTTCTTTACCGTGGCGATGATCTCGTCGGGAGTCGCCGTACCGGCTTCCAGGAAAAAATTGGACGGACCGGCCGCAGGCGCGCCGTGCAGGGGACGATTCGAATTGGCCGTCGAGCGCAGGCCCAGCTTGCGCGCCGTGTAGGAATCCAGCAGGAAACTTTCGAGCACACCGGCGCGGACCACCGACGTAGTCTGTGAGGGGACACCTTCAGCGTCAAAGGGACGCGATCCGAGTCCGCCCGGCAGGAGCGCGTCGTCGCAGATGGTCACCAGCGGAGAGGCAACTCGTGCTCCGAGCTTGCCCGCAAGAAAGGACGTCTTGCGCACCAGCGCGGTTCCTGAGACTGCGTCCGCGAGGTGCCTGAGAAGCGCGGCGGCCGTGAGCGGATCGAAGACGACGGGGACACTGCACGTGGACACCCGGCGCGCGCCCAGGCGGCGCAACACGCGCCGGGCAGCCTCGGCTCCTACCTCCTGCGGCGGTTGCAGCCGCTTCAGGTCGGGATGAGTGGTGAGCCAGTAATCCCGCTGTTTTTGCCCATCCGATTCAGCAAGGGGCGCAGCGTAGAGGGTACATACACTCCTGTCATAGCTTGCGCACACTCCGGCCGAATTGGCGTACGTCACAGTTGCGACCGAATCGGAGAACCCTGCTCCTTCCGAGTTGTTGATGCGCGGATCGCACTGGAGCGCTGCTTGTTCGCACGTCCGAGCCCATGCGATCTTCTGGTCGGCGGGAAGCCCGTCGGCGGCCGGGAAGAAGAGGTGCAGTTGCGGGACATCCCGCGCATAGAGATCCTGCTCTGGGATCCCTGCAGCCGGGTCCTCGCCTGCGGCCCGAGCCATGTCGCAGGTGTCGCAAACCATCTGGTGAAGACTGGCTGCCGAGAAGTCGGACGTGGAGGAAATCGCGCAGCGTGTTCCCTGGAAGATCCGCATGCCGAGCCTTCGGGAACCGGCTTGAACCAGCTTCTCGACGGCTCCCAGACGCACCACGGTGGAAAATTCCCGGCCCTCATGAATGAGAACTTCCGCAGTGACGGCGCCGGCCTGCATCGCCTCCTCGACTACTTGTCGAGCCAGTTCCCGACGGTCCTGAACCCCTGGGATCACGGCCACATCCTCTTCCAATTGGAGTTTTGACGAGGCAGTCGGAGTGTGCAAGCTTGCTTGCACCTTCGTTTCCTGCGTCCTGTATGACTCCGCGGGAAGGCGGAAGCATGCTGCGCACTCCAAGGGCTGCGTCGCCGGCTCGCCCGTTATCGGGCAACTTTCACCTCCGGGTTCCTCCCACGGTGATCTCGCTGATCTTAAGCGTCGGGGTTCCCACTCCCACTGCGACGCTCTGGCCGTCTTTGTTGCAGGTGCCGAGGCCTTCATCCAAGGCGAGGTCGTTCCCGACCATAGTCACGCGAGTCAGGACTTCCGGGCCATTTCCGATCAGGGTCGCTCCTTTGACAGGTGCGGCGATGCGGCCCTCCTCGATGATATAGGCCTCGGAGGCCGAAAAGACGAACTTGCCGTTGGTGATATCCACCTGCCCCCCGCCGAAGTCTACCGCGTACAGTCCCCTGTCGACGGATCGGATGATCTCTTCGGGATCGCTCGAGCCCGAAAGCATGAATGTATTGGTCATGCGTGGCATCGGTGCGAAAGCATAGCTTTCGCGCCTGCCGTTGCCGGTGGCCGGAGTTCCAGCCAATCTTGAACTCAGGGCATCCTGCAAGTACTGCCGGAGAATCCCGTCCTCTATCAGGACAGTCCGGTTCGTAGGATTGCCCTCATCGTCCACATTGAGTGACCCCCTTCGACCCGGCAGGGTTCCATCATCCACCACCGAACACAGCTCGGAAGCGACCCGCTGGCCGATGCGCCCCGAAAAGGCGGAGAGGTTCTTGCGGCTGAAGTCGGCCTCGAGCCCATGCCCCACAGCCTCATGAAGCAGAATTCCCGGCCAGCCCGGCCCGAGCACCACCGGCATGGGGCCGGCAGGGGCCTCGCCGGCATCGAGCAAAAGCACGGCCTGTCGCGCCGCATTGCGCGCGAAATAGGCCGGCGGCTTCGACTCAAAGAACTCAAGCCCAATGCGCCCGCCGCCCCCTTTGATGCCGATCTGACGTTCGCCGTTCTTACCCGCGACACATGAGACCTGGAGCACCGAGAGCGGCTGCACGTCGGTGACCGCGGCTCCCTCGGAACTGTATACCAGGATGTGCTTTATCTCATTTGCGAGTACGACGCGCACCTCGACGACGTGCGGGTCATATGCGCGCGCCGCCCGGTTGGCCTCCTCGAGCAGAAGGAGCTTGGGCGGCAGTTCAAGATTCACGAGGGGATGAGCAACCGGATACAGATTGTGCGGAGGTCTGCGGTAGGCAACATGCGGATGGCTGGAGGAACCGGCGTCGTGCGCGATGGCAGCCGCTACGGCGGCGGCCGGAAGCATTTCGTTCATCTCGAGGCTGTCGGCGGAGGCGGAGCCGGTCTTATCTCCGACGACCACGCGCACCCCTATTCCCTGAAATATGTTTTTCGTGGCGCTCTTGAGCATCCCCTCTTCCAGCGCCAGCATATCTCTCGTTCGGTATTCCAGGTACAAGTCGGCATAATCCCCCCCTTTGTCGAGCGCGGCGCACAGAAGTCGGTCCAGGTCCCGCTGGGTGATGCCGAAGCGGCCGGCGAAAATGCTCCCGGGATCGAGCCTGCTGTCAGTCATGCATAACACTCTGGGGAGGGCACAACGCAAATTGTTCGAAGTAAGATTATAGCAGATGCGCGAGGCGCCCAGGCATTGCCTTGTCGCTATAGCGACTATTATGATAGGCTTCGAATCTTCAGGATAATAAATATGAAGACGAAATCCGGTACGAGTTTCCTATTTGTCCTGCTGGCTGTTTTTGCCACAAATGCCTACGCGGCACCCGCGCAGAAATCCCTGGTGTTTCCGGAATTGACCCGCAAGATGCTCTTGAACGAGTTGCAGATCTATGTGGCGTCGACCCCAAACCTCGGCAACACGATGACGATCGGGCTGGTGCTCCGATATGGCTCGACCTTTGATCGTGCCAACAAGGGAGGTGAAGCCTACCTCACTTCCCAGATGATCGGGAAAGCGACGCTGGACAGAACCGCCAAAGACATCCAGGATGAGCTGGATTACCTCGGGGCCAGCCTGGAAGTTCGCTGTGATTGGGACGGGATTCGCCTGCTGCTGAGGGGGCAAAGCGAGACATACGAGCGCTGCCTGCTGCTTCTCTATCAGATTGTGGGCGAGGCGAAGTTCAACGAGGATGATTTCATCAAGGTCCAGGGCTCCATAATCCGGCAACTCCAAGCGCCGGAGGATCCGCGGCAGCGGGTGCGCAGCCAACTTGAGGCCGAACTCTTCCGGGGGACGACTTACGGCAGGCCTCTGGGGGGAACGCTGGCCACGGTGCAAAACATCGCGGTCGGCGACGTGCGCTACTTCTATCGCCGGTTTTTTTCCCCCGATCAGGCTGCTCTCGTTGTGGTGGGCTCGGCGCCTCCAGTGGAAATCGTGCAGAAGGCCAGCCGCATTTGGGGCATCTGGGTCCGTAACGATGAGATTCCCTTTACCTTCCTGCCGGCCAGTGAGCCCGCGGGGCGCAATATTTTCTTGGAAGACGAGCCGGGTTCTCCAGCCGCCCAGTACATTCTGGGCAATTTCTGGCCGAGGCGCGAGGATCCTGTGTACTATTCCGGGATTTTGGCCACGCGCCTGCTCCAGGAACGTCTCACCAAAGCTCTTCCCACCTCGCAGCTGACGGTAGGTGCGCAGGGGCGCAGGCTGGAGGGACCCTTCTACATTCAAGGTCAGGCTGCAGCGGATCAGGCGGTCGGCGAGATCGACAAAATAATCGATGCCGTGGAAGCCTTCAAGGATACTGAAGTCAGCGCCGCAGAGGTAACCAGAGCGCAGGATCAATGGATTGAGGAGTTTGGCAAGACGATCAGCTCTGCTGACGGCATCTGCAACGTTCTGCTCGACTCAGAACTCTACCGGCTCGGCATCAACTATCTCGTGACTTTCTCCGATTTCGTCCGGCGGAGCAGTCCCGCCACGGTGAAGGAAGCTGCAAAGCGCTGGCTTTTGCCCGGTGGCCTGATCCTGATCGTGCGTGGGCCTGCAGCCACACTCCGCCCGCAACTGGAATCCATGGGAACGGTTCAGCCCCTGAAGCGCTGACTCGTACCCCAGGAACCTCCCGGACCGTCAGAGCTTGCAGCCGTTTTTTCGAGAATTCAGCAGCCCTGGCGGATTTCCCTGGCTTGAACAAGAACGCGACCACATTCGTATCGTATATATATTGTGTCCGATTTCCAACAGCTGCCTGGGGTCTGGCATTCGGTCATTGCTCAGGTATAATTTGGCAGTATTGTTGCCGCTCGGGGCCTATCAGCTTTGACTGGCGTGAAAGGACTTTTCAGCTCAAGTGGCGACATTCCGGCGTTCCCCAGGTTTCGAATGTCGGCAATGGGCTCGACAATCAAACTATGCCTGCACTCGATCACAACGGCTTCACCGCTCATGAGACAGCTTTCCGGTGAGTTTGAGCAGGTCGCCCGCCAGGCCCACAACCAGGATGGAATGATGCGGCGGAAAGTTCCATGACAGCTATCTTTGAGTTTTTATTCAAATACCGTCCTTTCCTGTTCGAAAAAGGCACGATCGCGCTCCGGCCGCCGTGGCCGATGCTGCTGACCTGGGTGCTGGCAGCAGCCGCGCTCGCAGTTTCGTGGTTTCTATACCGCCGCTCGGTGCGCACACTCCCGCCGTCATGGAAGTATATTCTGGCCGGTCTGCGCGCTGTGCCGCTCCTGGTTTTGATCGCGATTTTCCTGCAGCCGGTTCTCATTCTCCACTCTGTGATTCCGCAGAAAGGCTTTGTTGCCGTCGTCTACGATTTAAGCAAGAGCATGGAGATTCGGGACGGCTCCGGAGGGCAAGCGCGCCTGGAGGTCGAACGGCAACTGCTTCGTCCCGATGGCAATCCCATGCTGGATGAGCTGGCGCGCAAGTTTAAGGTCCGCTTTTTCCGCTTCTCGGGATCGGCGGAACGAGTCGAGAGTTTCCAGGATCAACCGAAGCACGGAAATGTCACCGATCTGGCACGCGCCTTGGATCAGGTGACCGGCGAACTCGGGAGCGCCCCGATTTCGGGTATCGTACTGATCACTGATGGTGCAGACAACCACTCGAAGGACCTCAATGCGACTGCGGCACAACTGCGCGCGCGCAACATTCCCGTGTATCCCATCGGGATTGGATCCCCGAGCTTCTCACGCGACACCGAAGTCCTGCGAGTGATCACGCCCAGGAAAGTGCTCAAAGATTCCTTGATTGAGGCGGATGTTGCGGTGCGTTCCAAAGGGTATGCCGGGCGCACGACGCGCCTCGTGGTCAAGGAAGGGGATCGCCTGGTTCACAGCCAGGAAATCATGCTTGGCAGTGACGATGAGGTAAAGACATTCAAGGTCAATTTCAGCAGCGAATCCGCGGGACCGAAGCTGTTCTCGTTCCGAGTCGAGCCCTTTCCGGATGAAGTGGTTTCGGAAAACAACGATCAGAGTGCCCTGGTGCGAGTGGAAAACGAGCAACCCTACCTGCTTTATACCGACGGCGAGCCGCGCTGGGCTTATGCCTTTCTCAGGCGATCCGTTCAGGACGACAAAAGTCTTCGTCTGGTGACGTTTTTGCGGCAGGCAAACGGCAAATTCACGCATCAGGGTGTTGATACTCAAGCTGGTCTGGAGAAGTCCTTTCCGGTCGACAAGCCTGAGCTGTTCAAATACAAAGGTCTCATTCTCGGGAGCGCCGAGGCGAGTTTCTTCACCTTCGATCAACTCCGCATGATTTCGGACTTCGTGAGCCAGCGGGGAGGGGGCCTGCTCATGATCGGAGGCAAGAATTCCTTCGGGCAGGGAGGCTATGTCAACACGCCGCTGGAGGATGCCCTTCCGATAGCCCTGCGTCCCGGCCAGGGAAATGCCCCTGTGCCCGGCTATCAGGACAGCGAGTTTAAGGCCGAGCTGACCAGCTACGGGCTGGAGCATCCGGCGACCCGGCTCTCAATGGACGAGCAGGCGAACAGGAAGAGATGGGCGGCCGCACCTCCGCTGGTCGGTATCAATCCGACGGGCGCGCCCAAGCCGGGCGCGACGGTCCTGGCTCAATCATCCGTGCGCGATGTGACCGGCCAGTATCCTGTGCTTCTTGCCTTTCAGCGCTTCGGCCGGGGTAAATCCATGGCACTGACGACCGACTCCACCTGGCGCTGGCGCATGGAGCAGGAGTATAAAAACAACTTCCACGACCTGTTCTGGAAGCAGCTGCTGCGCTGGCTGGTAAACGAGGTGCCCGATCAGGTCAACCTGGATACCGACAGGCATTCCTACTCTCCGGATGAGAGTGTGGTTGTGCGCGCGGAGGTGAACGACGAATCGTTCATGCGCCTCAACAACGCGCAGGTCACTGCGCGGGTGAGGGCTCCATCCGGCGCGTCAAGCACCGTGCCTCTCATCTGGGATCTGAGCAAAGAGGGGCAGTACTCGGCCACCTACAACGCGCAGGAGGAGGGGATCTACGAGGTGACGGCAGAGGCTTTCCGCGGCAGCCGAAGCTTGGGGATCGCCCGCGCCAACTTCCGCATCGCCGACTCCCTCGAGGAATACCACAATGCCAACCTGAATTCCGACCTGCTCAAGAAGCTCGCGGCCGATTCCGGCGGGCATTACTACACAGCGAGCGGCACGCGCACTCTGCCTGAGGACATCTCTTACTCTGACACGGGTGCGTCGCGCCTCGAGGAAAAAGAGCTCTGGGACATGCCGATTTTCTTCCTGCTGTTGGCGGGGGCCGCGTCGGCCGAGTGGATCCTGAGAAAGCGCAAGGGGCTTGCATGAGGACGCCGCCACAAGACTTGAACCGTGAAACACAGGGAAAGCTCCCCGGCTCTCTCGTGCCTTCCGTGTGCGTTGCGGTGTGTTGTTTGATACTTTTCAGCGGCATGCCGGCGCGGACGCAGAACAATCCGACGAGCGATGGGCGCTGGGCAGTCCTCGTGACCGGCATCAGCGGCGAGCCCGGCCTGCAGAAGGAGTACTTGCAGGAGCTGGTGAATCTGCGCGGCCTGCTGGAAGGCCCGCTGGGATTTCCCCCCAGCCATGTTATTGCCCTCTTCGACGACCCGAAGCTGGATCCCGCCCGCATCCAGTACCAGTCGAACCGGGAAAACCTGGAGAAGGTGTGCCGGGACATCGCGGGCCGTGGGGGTGAAGTCGACACGCTCTTTGTGTTCCTTGAAGGACATGGCGATGCTGACGGGAAGATGTACAGGCTCAATCTGGTCGGTCCCGATCCCACTTCTGTGGAGCTGGCGGCGATGTTCTATGCCATTCCGGCACAGCGCTACGTCATCGTCAATGCCACCAATTGCAGCGGTGCAAGCCTGGAAGCACTGGCAGGGAAGGGCAAGATCATTATTTCTGCGACCAGGAGTGGGAATGAAAAAAACCTGACTCATCTGGGGAGGTATTTCATCGAGGCGCTTGTCGACAACAATGCCGACGTCGACAAGAACGGGCGGGTTTCGATGTTCGAAGCGTACTCGTATGCGGCACGCAAGGTCGAAGAGCGCTACACGAAAGAGGGGAGCATGCAGTCGGAGCATCCGATGCTCAGCGACAACGGCGACGCGCAGGCGCTCTCTCTCGCAGACGCGGGGACGCGCAGCACCCTGCTGTCTCGCTCGGCTTACCTGGACCGCGGATCTCCACTCCTGCTTCAGGCGGATATGAGCCCCGAAGCCCAGGCGCTGGCCAAGGAAGCTCAGTCACTGGAAAAACAGGTCGAACAGCTGAAATCGATCAAGGATGAAATTCCCGAGGCGGAGTACGAAAAGAGGTTGGAGGCGCTCTTGCTGAAGCTGGCCGAGGTTCAGGCCAAACTCCGGAAAAAATAACATGGGACGGATGCAGATCTTCAAACCACGAAATATGCAAAGATGGATTTTGTGTCTATGGGGATGGTTGCTTGTCTGCTCTGGAGGGGGCGTGGCCCGCGCCCAAGGCGCGGCAGAGGCGAAGGCGGCCTTGCGCGCCGGCGACTACGCCCAGGCGCGAAGTGGCTTCGAGGCGGCCTTGCGCGCGCGCCCGGGCCAGGAGGGAAGCCAGGTCGGGCTGCTGCAGACATTGCGTGAAACCGGTGCTTACGCGGAGGCGTGCAAACGGGGCGATGAATTCCTGAAGCCTGGTGTCACGTCAGCCGCCCTGCAGCTCGAGCGCGGGCGCTCGGCGCGCGCGGTCGGCGATTATGCCGGAGCAGAAGAGCATTTGCGCCGCGCACTCGTGCCGGGAGCATTGCGGCGCACGGTGGCGGCTGAACTGGCGGATCTGCTGGAGACAGTGGGCCGGGCATCGGACGCCAATGCACTCTGGGACGGACTCCTCGACGAGTACCGCCACGGGAGCGTGACCGGCAGCCAGGACCTCGGCATCATCGCACTCGCCGCCTGGCGCCGGGGCTATATTCAGGATGCCAAGGATATTTTCATCGATGCCACCGGAACCAATCCGGGGCCCGAAACGCCGCTGGAGGCCCTCAGCAATTTCGGCTATCTGTTTCTGGACAAGTACGACGGCACCGACGCAATCAGCGTGTTCCGGGATTGCCTGAAGATCAACAAGTCCTATCCCGCTGCGCTTGTCGGCATGGCGCTGGCGAAGCAGTACGAAAACAGCAACCAGGTTGAGGTTTTCACGCACACCGCTCTGGAGATCAATCCCAATTTTGTGCCGGCGCTGAACCTCCTTGCCGAACTGCGGATCCAGGAGGAACTTTACGACGAGGCCCTGCGTCAGATCCAGCTTGCCCTTGCCGTCAATCCTCGCGACCTCGAGTCGCTCAGTCTTCAGGCGATCTATCACCAGATCCGCGAAGACGCACGCGGTTTCGCCCAGGTGGAGAAAAAGATTCTGGAAATCAACCCTTCCTACGGGGGCCTGTACCACACGATCGCGGAAAGCCTGGTGATGCGCAGGAAGTATCAACAAGCCGTGGAGTTTGATCGCAAAGCGGTGGCACTGAGCCCAAAGCTTTTCCCCGCATACGCGAGCCTGGGAATGAACCTTATGCGCGTCGGCGACCTCAAGGAAGGCCGCGCCATGGTGCAGCAGGCCTTTGATGGCGATCCCTTCAACGTCTGGGCCTTCAACACACTGGACCTGCTGGACCAGATGGACAAGTTTGGAACCGTGCGCAGTGAGCATTTTGTCTTCAAGATGGCGAAAGAAGACATGCCGATCCTGCCGCCGTATGCGACGAAGCTCGCCGAAGAGGCCTACGCACGGCTGACGGAGCGCTACGGCTTCGACCCGGCAGGGCCCTTGCAGATCGAAATGTTCCCCGACCAGGGCGGATTTGCCGTGCGCGCGCTCGGTTTGCCGGAACTCGGCGCCCTGGGTGTCTGCTTCGGTAAAGTGGTCGCTCTCGATTCGCCGCGCGCGCGCGAAGCCGGCGACTTCAACTGGGGCACGACGTTGTGGCACGAGTTCACCCACGTTATCACGCTGCAGATGACAAAACACAACATCCCGCGCTGGTTTTCAGAAGGGCTCTCAGTTTATGAAGAGCAGAAAGCTCGCCCCGGGTGGGGCGACGATCTCACAGCTGCGTTCGTGATGGCATATAAGGATGGAAAGCTGTTGAAGGTGAGCGAGCTGAACGCCGGCATGATGCGCCCGCAGTATCCCCAGCAGGTCGAGCTTTCGTATTACCAGGCGGCGCTTTTCTGCAGCATGGTGGAAGAGAAATTCGGGTTTGAGAAGATCAAGCAGTCGCTGGCCCTGTTTGCGGAGAACAGGCCGGCGGAGGAAGTGTTCCGCCAGACGCTCGGTTGGGATGCGAAGACCGTGGATGCGCAGTACGCCGGTTTTCTGGATGCGCGGCTGAAAGCACTTGCAGCGCGGCTCGATTTCCAGAGGGTTGCGGCCCAAGCGGCTGCCGGGGGTCCGCCCGGCAAATCGGAGTTGGAGGCCCTGCTCAGGAAAAACCCGGAGGATTTCTTTGCCAACCTGCAACTGGGTGCTCAGTTGCGCCAGGCGAAATCCTTCACGGCGGCCGAGACTTATCTAAAAAGGGCAGAGAGCCTGTTCCCCCCTTTTGTCGAGCCGGGGAATCCCTATCAGATCCTGGGCGAGATGTATCTGGAACTTGGGCGCGAAGAGGATGCCCTTGCGCAGTATGTCGGCTGGGCGCGCTATGACGAGAATTCCACCCTGGCCCTCAGCCGCGCGGCCGAGATTTACCGCAAGCGGAAGGATTGGACAAATGCGGCGAAGGTCCTCGAGTTGTCCGTCTACGTCGATCCCTATGATCCCAAGGTGCATGCGGCGCTTGGGGAGGCTGCACTGGAGGCTGAGAACTGGCCCGCAGCGATTGCGGCATCTCAGGTTCTTATCGGGCTGAATCCGCCCGATCCCGCCGCGGCCCACTACAATCTTGCGCGGGCATTTTTCGGCGCGGGGAAGAAGGCGGAGGCGAAGCGCGAGACGCTGCGCGCGCTCGAAATTGCGCCGACGTTCGAGAAGGCACAACAGCTGCTTTTGAAGCTGAATGAAAAAGAGTCATAGTGGAGGTTTCCGGTGAAGATTTCCGGGCAAAGGGACGCGTGGCGCCGGCTTGAAGATGGCGCAGCCGGCCGATTCCTCAGGCGCAAGGCTGTCTGGCCGATCCTGGCAATGGCTCTGATTTCGGCCGGTGGCTGGTGGGCGTACGCCCAGCGGGAGTTGCCGCGCAAAGAAAGCAAGTTCACCTTTGCGCGCGTCCAGTTCTC
The DNA here is from genome assembly GCA_020072565.1 of Terriglobia bacterium. Classification (NCBI taxonomy): domain Bacteria; kingdom Pseudomonadati; phylum Acidobacteriota; class Terriglobia; species Terriglobia bacterium. The sequence goes on along the minus strand of JAIQGI010000003.1, from coordinate 173,337 downwards.
CTACCCACCGTCATTCCACTGGCGGGGAGGGATCGGCGATCCGAATGGCCCGCCCTGGAGCCATGATTTTCCCCGCTCCGAGGAAAATCTCATGAAGATCATGTCCGAGGTGACCAAGGTCGACGTCAACCCGGGCGGCCACATTTTCACCTTTCAAACCGACGATTGTTTCAAATATCCGATCGCGTATCTGTGCGAAGTGGGTTACATCACCCTTTCGGACCAAGAAGCCCACAACATGCGCGAGTATCTCCTCCGGGGCGGCTTTCTGATCGTGGACGATTTCCGGGGCTCGCGGGAAATGTACAATTTCATAGATGAGATGAGGATCGTCTTCCCGGATCGCGCTCTGGAGGAACTTCCCCACGACCACCCGATCTTCACCTGCTTTTACGACCTCAGGAACATCTATATCGAGCCGCCGTACCAGCGGAACCAGAGGCCGGCGTACTACGGAATGTATGACGATAACAAGCGCCTCATGATGGTGGTCGACTACAACAATGACGTCAGCGAGTACTGGGAATGGTCCGCCGATCCATTCTACAAAATCGAAGATACGAACGAAGCGTTCAAATACGGCGTCAACTACATCATGTACGCCTTGACGCATTAGCAGCGCGCCGGGGTCGGAATCCGGCCTACAGACAGAAAGGGATGCAATAGATGGAGACAATCCAGCGGGTAGTAACGGCAGAAGCGGCGTCAGTGGAGAAGCTGGGCCGCAGCTATCGCCAGATCCTGACAGAATTGAGAAAAGTCATCGTCGCCCAGGATGCAGTCGTCGAGCAGGTGATGATCTGCCTGCTCGTAGGCGCTCATTCCATGATAACGGGCGTCCCCGGGCTGGCCAAAACCCTCTTGATCAAAACCATGGCCGGCATTCTGGATCTGCGTTTCAAGCGCATCCAGTTCACCCCCGACCTGATGCCTGCCGACATCACGGGAACGGACATCATCCAGGAAGATGTCACCACCGGGAAGCGCCAGCTGGCCTTCGTTAAAGGCCCGATCTTCACCAACATCTTGCTCGCCGACGAGATCAATCGCACGCCGCCCAAGACCCAGGCCGCCTTGCTGGAGGCGATGGAGGAACTGCAGGTGACCGTCCAGGGGACTACCTACATCATGGACCGGCCCTTCTTCGTTCTGGCGACTCAGAACCCGATTGAGCTCGAGGGTACCTATCCTCTGCCGGAAGCACAGCTCGACCGGTTCATGTTTAACATCATCATAGAGTATCTCAACGAGGACGACGAACTGCAGGTAGTCAACGAAACCACAATCCTGAAGCAGCCCGACATCATCCGGACCCTGACGGGTGAGGACATTCTGGAGTTTCAAAGACTGGTCCGCCGGGTGCCCGTACCCGATTCGGTTGCTCGTTATGCTGTGACGCTGGTGCGGGCCAGCCGCCCGGACAATGGGGGGCTTGATTTCGTCAAGGAGTGGGTGAACTGGGGTGCCAGCCTGCGTGCGTCTCAGTACCTCGTGCTCGGCGGTAAAGCCCGGGCGCTGTTGAACGGCCGTTTCAACGTGTCAATCGAGGATATCCAGGCGCTCGCCTCTCCAGTAATGCGCCACAGGATACTGACCAACTTCCACGCCGAGTCGCAGAAGATCACGACCGACGAGATCATTCGCCGGCTCCTTCAAACGGTGCCGACGCCGAAGTCCGGCTTGTAGATGCCGGTTTTGGGTGATGGAGATCATTTGAGAAGTTCGAGGCAGAGATGATACACGTTCAATCGACAGCCCCGCAACCGACGCGATTCATTGATCCGGCCACCTTGACTCGCATTTCCAGCCTCGAGCTGGTGGCGCGCACGGTTGTGGAGGGATTCATCTCCGGACTGCATCGATCACCCCACCTGGGCTTCAGTGTGAACTTTGCCGAGTACCGGCACTACCGGCCCGGCGATGACATCCGCAAGATCGATTGGAAGGTTTTTGGGCGCACCGACCGGTTCTACGTCAAGGAGTACGAGGGAGAGACGAACACGGGCGTGAATCTGGTTCTGGACTGCAGCCGTTCCATGGCTTACGGCAGCCAGGGCATCACGAAGCTCGAGTACGGCCAGTTCCTGACAGCCTGTCTCGCCTACTTTGCTTTCAAACAGCGTGACAGCGTAGGATTTTCCGCTTACGACGACCGCGTTCGGGAGCTCGTGCCCGCCCGCGGCAGCATAGGCCACCTGAACACGGTCCTCCATGCGATCGAGCGTCTTCATCCCGAGGCACGGAGCAGCTTTGCCCGGCCCCTGGTCGAAGTTGCCGACCGGCTGCGCCGGCGCGGAATGGTGATCGTGGTTTCGGACCTCTATGACGATGCCGAACAAGTGATGATCGGGCTGCGGAACCTCGCTTTCCGCGGTAACGATGTCATCGTGTTCCACGTTCTGGATCCGGCCGAGCTGCGTTTTGAATTCGACAAGAGCGCCCAGTTCGTCGATATGGAAACTTACGAGGAGATGCACGTGATTCCGGACTTCCTGCGCCATGAATATCTGAAACTCATCCGGGGCCAGATCGCAGTCTACGAGAAGGAGTGCCAGAAAGACCGGATGGATTATATGCTCATCGATACTTCTCAACCGCTGGACCAGGCCCTGTTTACATACCTGGCACGGCGTTCGCAACTGTACTGAACCGGCCTCCGGCGTTTCGGAGGCCGGAGGTTGGAGGTTTGAGGTCGGATCATGAGTTTCGTAACTCCACTGTTTGCGCTGGGGGCGTTGGCAACGGCGGTGCCCATCCTGCTTCATCTGATCAAGCGGGAGAGTGCCCAGAAAATCGAGTTCCCGACGCTGATGTTCCTGCGCAAGATAAACAAGAGGATCATCCGCTATCAGAAGCTGCGGCACCTGCTGCTGCTGCTCGTCCGTATCCTTGCACTTCTGTTGCTGGTGGTGGCCTTCATGCGTCCGTTCCGGGATCAGCCTCAAGCCGCGGCGGCGACCGGCCGGGTGACCAGCGCCCACGTCATTCTGCTCGACAATTCTATGAGCATGGCCTACGGCGACCGTTGGGATCGAGCCCGCAGATCGGCGGCTGACATCGTGCGCCGTGCTGCTCCGGGTGACAAGGTCTCCGTCATCGAGTTTTCGGATCAAACAAAGGTGTTGACCCTTCCGGCCACTGATTTCGGCGTCGTCCTGGATGCCATCGACAAACTCACCGAGCTGACCGACCGTCCGACCCGCTACGGCCAGGCGCTCAAAATTGCCGAGAAAGCAGTCCTCGACTCGGGTGCAGGAAAACACGTCATTCATTTGATCTCCGATTTCCAAAAGAGCGGCTGGGCCACGGACGAACATGATTTTCGCCTCGGCTCCGGCGTCGAGCTGCAGTGCACGGATGTCGGTTCGGATCAGTTCAGCAATCTTGCGCTCGGAGAAGTGCAGGTACTTGAAGGCGAAGAGGACAAAGGAGGAGGGCTCAAGATCCGATTCTCCATAGTCAATTTCGGCACCGAGGATCGCAATGGGTCGCGGGTGACGTTGGCGGTGGATGATCGCGTTGTGACGGAGAAGCTGGTGGATGTCGCCAAAGGCGCAGTCCAGGGGGTGGAGTTTCAACTGCCGGGCCTTACAGCCGGGGTTCACAACGTTGCGCTCGAAGTCGCAGACCCGCGCCTGACGCGGGACAACCGCTTCGCCATGACTCTGGAGGCGCGTGCCAAGGTCCCGGTTTTGTCGGTGGAGAGTCCCAATGCCGGCAGGGGTGGCCGCCCAGGCAGCTTTTTTCTAGCCAATGCCCTTAACATTTCTGCACTCTCTCCCTATCACCTCTCGGCAATCACGCCCCGGCAATTCGATACGTTGGGGGCGATCACGGGAGGATTGCTTATCTGGAACAATACCTCCGGCGGCGGCGCGGCGGTTCAGAAGAGACTGCAGGATTTTGTCAAAGGCGGCGGCGGTCTCATTGTTGTGCTGGCAGACAACTCCCTCGCCGCGGACTTCAGCCGCACCTTCGGGAACTGGCTTCCGATCAAGGTTGAGGAGACTGCCGGGAACACCGGGCGACATCCGGGCGCAGGGGGTTCGGATGACTATGCTTTGCTGACCGATCTCCTCATGGATCATCCGATCTTCCGTCCTTTTAATGAGCCCCACTCGGGATCCTTTTCCAGCGCCAGATTTTACAAGCACGCCCGACTCGCGGTTTCGGTCGGAGGGCAGATACTCGCCCGTTTCGACGACGGCGATCCCGCCCTGGTGGCGGTGGAAGTGGACAAGGGGCGCGTGCTCGTTCTGGCGTCCTCCGCCGATGACAACACCAACGATTTGCCGGTCAAGGCCGTGTTTGCTCCCTTCTGGCACCAGATTCTGCGCTACCTCGAGAACTTTCGACAGGAGCGCCAGTGGCTGGACGTGGGGGACACGATCGCTCCCAAGAAACTTCTTGTGGAGGCGGCCGTCCGCCAGGGGAAAGGCAACGTGAATCTGAATCAGGCGATTGTGGTCATGGACCCCGCCAAGCACCGCATCCAGATGGCCCCCGGATCAGATGCGGTGGCGGTGGATATGGCAGGGTTCTATGACATCCGCACTCCGAACCTGAACACCAGCGTCGCGGTCAATCCGGCTCTGCGGGAATCGGATCTCGCCCACGGCAACGCGGAAGAAATGGCGGCCGGCTGGGTGTCGACGGAAACGAGGGCGGCGCCGGTGACTTCACCCGACGAGCTGCCGACCGCGGAAGAACAGGACAAAAGAGTTCGTTTTTGGCGCTACCTACTTTTGGGCGCCCTGGCGCTGCTGCTCATTGAGGGCCTTTTGGCCAATCGCTTCATATTGAAGCCGGAATAATGAAAATCGAACGCAAGGAGCCGATGAGAAACAGGGAAGGACGAATGGCATAGGACAATGTGTCACTGGTGAGCAGGCTATTCCGCATTTCCTTGGGGGCCTCCGCGGTTCGCTGTAGAATATTGACGATAGAGGCGCCGCCTGACGGCCGGAGGGGATCATGAACTCATATCAGAGCTTGCTGTCGCACATTCGGATCGTCCGCCGCCGGTGGCGCATCGATAGGATGGCAAAGGGTCTGGCCTTCTTCCTGGTTTCGACCATTACCCTTCTGCTCCTGGGCATCTGGGGCGCCGACCTGTTCGGCTTCAAGCCCGCCGCCGTCTGGGTCATGCGTCTGCTTACCGGTGGCGTCGTCGTTTATGTGGCCTTCCGCTTCTTCGTCATGCCCCTCAAGCGCCGGATCTCCGACATTCAGATTGCTCAGTATGTCGAAGAACGATACCCGCATCTCGAGGATCGCTTGATCACTGCGGTCGAGTTCGGCGAGGGTCGTGACATCACCCCCGGCATGCTGGACCTCCTGATCAGGGATGCGATGGAGAAGACCAGCCGAATCGATTTCTCCGTTTTTCTCAACCGCAAGCGCATGACCGTCTACGGCACTGTTGCAGTGGGGACCTTGCTGGCACTGATCGCGCTCATCAACTGGGGCCCCCCGTTTTTCCATTACGGATTTGACCGCCTCTATGTTCAGTGGGTGAATGCCGCGCCCCGCTCGCCCTTCTTGATCGAGGTCGTGCCCGGGGATATCGAGATTGCCAAAGGAGTCGACCAGCAGGTCAAAGCCCAGCTGATCGGTTTTGATGCGGCAGACGTGAAACTCTACACCCAGTCCTTAACAGCGACAAACTGGACGCCGGTTGCGATGGAGCCCGAGCCTTTCGGCAGCGGCTTCCTTTACCTCCTCGTGGAGGTGGAGTCGTCGATGCGCTATTACGTCGAGGCGCGGGACGTACGCTCGAAGACATATACGATCAAAGTCCTGAATGCTCCGAGAGTGGACAAAATCGATTTGACATACAACTTCCCCGCCTATACCGGCATGCCCGAGCAGACGGTAGAAGGCGAGGGCGATATCTCCGCGATCAAGGGCACCCGGGTCCAACTCCGCATCCATACCAGTCAACCGGCGCAGTCGGCCCGTCTGCTGTTCGACGATCAGTCGACCCTGGAGCTGGCGCAGGCCGGCGATGTGGGCTTCAGCGGCGCTCTCACGCTCAAGCGCTCCGGAGCTTACGTCGTTCAGCTCACCGACGCACGAGGCAAGCCTTACGCCGCATCGCCGGAATACGAGATGGAAGCGCTTGCGGACGCACCGCCCAAGGTCACGATTACGAAGCCGATGCGCGACGTGCGCGCAACGAGCGTCGAGGAGGTTTTCTCGGAAGTGAAGGCCGAAGATGACATCGGGCTGAAGAAGGTGGAACTCCATTACTCCGTCAACGGCGGTCCCGAGAAAATCGTCGATCTTTACGACGGGAATCCGAGTCAAAAGACGGTCCTGGCTCCGCATACGTTCTTCCTGGAGGATTTCGGCTTGCAGCCGGGGGATCTGATTTCCTATTACGGCAGAGCCACCGACAACAACAACGTTACCGGGCCCGGTACGGGCGCCTCCGACATTTATTTCATTCATGTGCGCCCTTTCGATCAGAAGTACATACAGAGCCAGCAGGGCCAGGGCAGCGGCAGCGGCAGCGGCGGGGCGCAGGGGCAGCAGGAACTGAGCCAGCAACAAAAGGATATCATCAGCGCGACCTACAAGCTCATCCGCGACAAAGACACCATGGATCCCAAGGAATACCGGGACGACCTGAAATCGCTCTCGTTGATCCAGAGCAAGCTCCAGATTCAAACTCAGGAATTGCTGGCCCGCCTGGAGCGCCGGGGAACGCTCGACGTGAGCAAAGACTGGACGCAGCTTGGCCAATACATGAAAAAAGCCGCCGATGAAATGGGCAAAGCCTCCATCCATCTCGGCGCCGAAAAGCCCACGGAAGCCCTGCCAGAAGAACAGCAGGCCTTGCAGCAGTTGATGCGTGCCGAAAGCATGTTCAACGAGATCCAGGTTTCGTTTCAGAATCAGAGCCGTGCCGGAGGCGGGTCGGGATCGCAGCGGAGTGCCGAGGACCTGGCCGATCTGTTCGACCTGGAGATGAACAAACTCAAGAACCAGTATGAGACCGTGCAGCGCGGTGAGCAGCAGGCGCGCGACCAGAAGGTCGATGAGGCGCTGGAACGCTTGAAGGAATTGGCGCAGCGCCAGCAACAGCTCAACGAGCGCAATCGCATGATGGGCCGCCCGCCGGGCAGCAGCACGGCGCCCTCGGGTGGCTCGGCGCAAAACCAGCAGCAGAACCTGCGCAATCAGATGGCCGGTCAGCAGAGCGGCTCGGCAACCTCGGGCGGCAGCTCGGCACAAAGCCAGCAGCAGCTGCTGAACGAAGCGGAACAACTGCAACGCCAGCTGCAGCGCCTCTCGCGAGAGCGAAGCTCGCCCGAGCTCAACCAGGCCAGCAATCAGTTGCAGCAGGCGATCCAGCAAATGAAACAGGCTCTGCAAAATCAACTGCGCAACGGTCAACAGGCCGGCGCCGAGGGTATTCGGGCTTTGCAGCAGCTGCAGCAGGCTCAACGCGCCCTGGCTCGCGGGAAGGAGACGGACCTTGGGCAGGGGCTGGAGCAGGCAATCCAGGAATCGCGCGAGGTTCTCAACGAAGAAAACCGCATCCGCGCGGGCATCGAGAAACTGAGCCAGGACAAGCAGGGCGGCAATGCCCAAGAGGCTCAACAACAGCGTGAGAACCTCGCCGGGCGCAAGGCGGCGCTCGGAGATCGCGTCCAAAATCTGCAGGGGACGATCGAGGATCTGGCCCAGCAGGCGCGTAAGACGCAGCCAGAGGCCAACAGCAAGCTGAACCAGGCCGCGGGCACCATTCGCGACAAGCGGTTGCCCGAGCGCATCCGCGACGGGCAGCTGCTGGCGGGGGGATACTACGAATACGCCATGCCGCGGGAGGATTTCATCCGCCAAGGCCTGGAGGAGGTCAATAAGCAGCTCGAAGCAGCGAAGAGCGGTATGGCCCAAACCCAGGAGGGCAAGCTCGAGGATGCTCTCAACAGGACCCGTCAGCTGGCCGAGGGGCTACAGTCAATGCAGCAACGCCTCCAGAATCCGCGCCAAGGCCAACAGGGCCAGCAGGGCCAGCAAGGCCAACAGGGCCAGCAAGGCCAACAGGGCCAGCAAGGCCAACAGGGCCAGCAAGGCCAACAGGGCCAGCAAGGCCAACAGGGCCAGCAGGGCCAACAGGGTCAGCAGGGCCAGCAGGGCCAACAGGGTCAGCAGGGCCAGCAAGGACAACGAGGCCAGCAGGGCCAGCAAGGACAACGAGGCCAGGGCCAACTACAAGGCCAGCAAGGGCTGCGGGGGCAGCAGGCTCAAGGAGACAGCCGCAACCAGCGCAATGTCAACGGGCCTCCCTCCGGTGACGCAACCAATGCAACCGGCGACGCGCGACCGCCGGGCGGGAGCCGTTATAGCCAGGAGGAACTGCGGCAACAGCAGCAGGAGCTGGGACAGCGCGCGTTGGATGCACAGGAACTCAGGCGTCTGCTGGACCGCAATTCTGCCGCGGCACAGAACCTCGATCGAGTCCTTCAAGAGCTTCAGGGCATGCGCTCAGATCGCAGGTATGACGATGCTGCGGGCATCGCGCGACTGAAGCAGGCCATCGACCTGCTCCACGATGTCGAACTCGATCTGAGCCGGGAACTCGCACGCGTGCTTCAGAGCGACAAGTACTTTTACGCGGAGGACAGCGAAGCGCCCGCAAGCTACAAGAAGCTGGTGGAGGAGTATTACAAATCCCTGGCCAAGATCAAACGCTAGCGTTGCAGGAAGCACGAAATACGCGGCGCGGAATATCCGCAACCCAAAGCCTCAGCGCAGAGGCCGCAGAGGATTCCTGCTCCTGCATGACCTCTCTCCGCGCCCTCTGCGTTGATCTTTTGTTTTTTTGCCTAAATGGCAAGGATCTGTACGTAAGTAGCACGAAAGACACGAAATCGGTTTCGTGCATTTCGTGTGTTACGTAAATCCGTTCGATTGCCGCTTTGCCATCTGCGGTTTCTAGCTTTCATTCTTCTCACATCGGGTATAATCTGCCCTCATTTTGTCGGGACGTTCTTTGCTTCGCACCGAACTTTCGGGGAGGGTGCATGAGGATCGTGATTACAGGCGGGGCCGGATTTCTAGGGAGTCATCTCTGCGATCATCTGCTGCAGCTGGGCCATGAGGTCGTGTGCCTGGACAACCTGCTCACCGGCAGCATTGACAACATCGCGCACCTGCTGGGAAACGAGCATTTCCGTTTCCTGAAGCACGATGTGACCGAGTACATGTTCCTGGGAGGACCGGTCGACGCCGTGATGCACTTCGCATCCCCGGCAAGCCCGAGGGACTATCTCGAGCTTCCCATCCAGACCTTGAAGGTGGGGGCGCTCGGCACCCACAAGACTCTCGGCCTGGCCAAGAACAAAGGTGCCCGGTTCCTGATGGCCAGCACGTCGGAGACCTATGGCGACCCGCTGGTCAACCCGCAGCCTGAGAGCTATTGGGGCAACGTCAATCCGATCGGCCTGCGCGGCGTCTACGACGAGGCGAAGCGGTTTGCCGAAGCCATGGTGATGGCGTATCACCGGACGCATGGGATCGACGTCAGGATTGCGCGTATCTTCAACACCTATGGCCCGCGCATGCGTCCGCATGACGGGCGCGTGGTTTCGAACTTCATCGTACAGGCCCTCGACGGGAAACCGCTGACCGTCTACGGGAAAGGGGAGCAGACTCGGAGTTTCTGTTATGTCGAGGATGAGGTCCTGGGTCTGGTAAAGCTGCTCATGGCGCCCGATTCCGAGGAAATCCATCTGCCGGTGAATATCGGGAATCCGCAGGAGTTGACGGTCATGGAGATCGCACAGAAGATTCTGGCCCTGACCTCATCTTCGAGCTCCATTGTTTTCGAACCGCTGCCCGAGGATGATCCCAAGGTTCGGCGACCCGACACGACCCGCGCCCAGAAACTGCTGGGCTGGCGTCCGGCTGTGCCGCTGGAAGAAGGTTTGAGGCGCACTATTACCTACTTTAAGACTCGTTTCGCGGGAGCCCAGTCCACGCGCATTTGACAGGTGTTTTCATGGAAGTTCCAATACTCGATCTGAAAGCACAGTACGCAACGATTCGCGAACAGGTCCGTGCTGCTGTAGACGAGGTGTTCGAGAGTCAACGGTTTATTCTCGGCCGGCATGTGGCGGCGCTGGAGGAAGAAACAGCCCGGTTCTGCGGCGTTCCTCACGCCATCGGCGTGGCCTCGGGAACAGACGCTCTTCTCCTTTCCCTCAAAGCGCTCGGCGTCGGGCCCGGGGATGCGGTGGTTACGGTCCCGTACACCTTTTTTGCCACGGCGGGGGCAATCGTGAACCTGGGAGCCCGGCCTGTTTTCGTCGACATTGAACCTGCCGGTTTCAACATGGATCCCGAGCGGCTGCCGGCGCTCCTGGAACGGGACTGTTCCTTCAACCTGACGACGGGCAAGCTCGTCCACAAACCTTCCGGCGCTGTGATCAAAGCGATCGTTCCCGTTCACCTTTTTGGCCAGTGCGCCGCGATGGACGAAATCCTGTCCGTAGCGCGGCGTTACCGGCTCCCGGTCGTGGAGGATGCCTGTCAGGCTTTCGGTTCCAGGCATCGCGACGATTATGCAGGGGCAATGGGCGATCTTGGGTGCTTCAGCTTCTTCCCTTCCAAAAACCTGGGGGGCGCGGGAGACGGCGGCATGGTTTTGAGCCGCAATGAGCAACTCGCAAAACAGGTCAGGCTCCTGCGCAATCACGGGGCCCATCCGAAATACTTCCATGCCGTCGTCGGCTTCAACAGCCGCCTGGATGAAATCCAGGCAGCGGTCCTGCGCGTAAAGCTCACCCATCTCGAAGGCTGGACCGCCGCACGCCGGCGCAATGCCGCGGACTACGATGACCTTTTTCTGAAAGCCGGATTGCGCGGGCGCGTGCAGACTCCTCCCGTGCTTCCCCACAAGCGGCACATATTCCACCAGTACGTGATCCGCTGCCAGAAGCGGGATGAACTGCGGGCCGCCCTGCAGAGCCGCGGAATCGGGACCGAGATTTATTACCCGGTTTCACTGCATGAACAGGAGTGTTTCCGCGGCCTTGGGTACGGAACGGCGGACTTTCCGCGCTCGAGCGAAGCGGCTGCGCAGACCCTGGCACTCCCGATTTATGCCGAACTCACTCATGAACAGCGGAATTATGTCGTCAACTGCATCGCGGATTTCTACGCATGATTCCAGCAGGAGTCAGAATGACAAAGAAGGCGCTGCATTCTGCATACGAAGCGACGTAGGTCTACGGTGCCTAAGAACGAATCCCCTCGTATCTGGTCTGTCTCCCCGCGGCCTTTTAATCGGACTCCTGACTCCTGACGCCTGGCTCCTCCTGGAGGTCGGAAGCCGGAGGTCGGTTCTCATCGGCGTGCTGCCGCATGATGGTGTTCAGGATGTCGATCGACTGCGGTTTAAGGGGGATCATCGGGCCACGGCTCAGCAACGCCCCAATCTGCCTGGAGTGATAGTCATCGGTGTGCAGGGTTTTGAGCTCCTTGATGATCAACATCCTGTGCTTCCGGAGCAGCGAACGGAAGTGATCGATCCCTTCACGGATCGCTTCGTTCATCTGATCGACGGACATCGCCAGGAGCCGACTCCCCACAGGGTTGAAACTACAATAGCACCGTGGCTGGCGGGCAAGAATCTCGCGGACAGGAAGGTCGCATTGATTGGCCTGCACAAACTTGCCGATGGCACGCACGCGGTTCAAATAGCTCTTGTCGGCATCGTGCAAGTCCGATAACAGCTCGAGGTTGCGCAGGGCTACAGAGTCCACCTTGGCCTTCATCCTCTCCTGGTCGCCAACGATGTGAACCGTATCCTCGTGCGTCGATGCATAGTATTCGACATACTCTCTCTTGAACTCGTCAAAGCGGCGGTCGAAGAGCTCGCGCTCGGCCGGATCCAGGAATCGCTGGGGCTCCGCGCACGTTGCCAGCAGCATTTTCTTGGCATTTTCCAGTTCAAGCACCGGTGTAGGAAAGGTGCCGCTCAGATAGGCGTAGGTGCCCTCGAATGCGGACAGCCAACGAAGGAACTTGGGTAAGTCCTCAGCCAGTCCTTTCCAGCGAAGCAGACGGGCTTCGTCGCCGTTAAAGGTCTGCGAGACCTGGGTCATTGCCGGGATGAAAGCCATGTCGCCCTCGCGGAGGCATTGAAAGACATGGTTGATCCGCTCCATAGCGGCATCGAATGCCTTGGTTTCGTCCCGGAATCGGGTCGTCAGGAAAGGCTCCGGCAGCGGCTGCAATCCCCCCGAAAGCATGCCGGGTTCTATGTCGAGATGAGTCGCGGCCCAGGCCAGCGTCTGGCTCTCACCCGCATACAGGCTGAGTCCGGAGAGGCTTTCCTGCCCGCACAGCAGCGCAGCCCAGCGCAAGGCCAGCCTTTCGGCTTCCTTAGGGGGTGCCTGGCTTCGCGCCGGAATGGCCGATGCCAGGCAGGTCAAGCAGGCGGAAATATACTGCTGCAGGCTGAGATCTCCGAGTTCCTGATGCAGGGAATGGTGGACGCCCTGGACGATCAAGGATCCCCGGAGCACATAGAGGGAACTGAGGATTTGGCGGGCCCCCTTGCCGGCAAAGCCCGAGCCGCCGTCCCTGATCCCGCTCTCGCTTGCCACGGCGGGAGTGACCAGGGAGGTTACACGCAGGCGCGCGCTCTCCTCCGCAGTCGGCCTGTCGGGGTGCCAGATTACGAGCCGGGTTGACCCCACAGATAGATCATCAAGGAGCGGATCAACCTCGTAGAACCTCTCGAACGGGCTCAGGACGAGGAGGATCCACGGGAACTCATCCCTGAGGGAGGCCAGATCCCCCGCAGTCCAGAGCGGATCGAGAATACTCTTGAAGTGAATCATACCGGCCGGGCCGCGTGCCGATTCCGGTATTGGGGCGGACATGAGCGACTGAGAACTGCGCAGGAGCTTCGGATTCAGATCGAGCTCCCAGGCTGGGAACTGGTTGTGGAACCAGTCATATATCAGGGATGAGGCTGCGCAGGAAAGATCCGCGGATGGGGGGAGGTCAGTCAAGGTGTAGTTCTGGCCGCTGTTCATTGCTTTGCTTCAACCTCTCCCATCAAATGGGGATATTGTCGTTATCGGCCCACGGTCCCAGTTCTTTAGCAGGCAACATCCGAGCCGATCGGGATGGTTGAACCGCGCGGATCCCAGGACGCGGAGTAACCGTGCCGCAATTGGCTGCCGCGAAAAGAAATCAGGAGTCAGGATGGTTTCGCATGGCGCTTCTCGCGTATTGCGGCCTGCGAGATTGATCAGCGGGGGGACTTTTTTATCGGTGGGGATGGAGGGATGTTTTTGTCGGCCCCTGACGGCGCTCCTTTTGTGGGCGATGAGTAGATGCTTCTGGGGATACCGTTCATCATCTGCTCGTAACTGTTTCCGTAACAGGGTATTACCGGTTCAGATCCCTTGATGAAGTACTCCATCTGGCGCGTCAGACAACGGTCCGTAGCCAGCAGCCCGGTTGTCGGGTCGATTTCAACCTGAGTGATGCCCTCCGGCACTGGGAACTCCTCGCCGGTCAATGGCTTAAGCGCCACCGCCCGCTTCATGAATGAGGCCCAGATGGGCAGGGCGGACTGCGATCCGGGCAGGTTGAGTTCACGGTTGTCGTCGAATCCGACCCAGACAATGCACAGCAGATCAGGCGTGTAGCCTGCGAACCACCCGTCGCGCGAGGTGCCGGTCTTGCCGGCGGCAGGGAGGGTGAAGCCGGCGGTCCGCGCACCTGCTCCAGTCCCCTCGTTGATGACGGATTGCAGCAATGAAGTGAGCATGAAAGCGACCTGCGGCGTGAGAGCACGGCGGGTCTTGTTCTCCGGCTGGAAAACCGGACTGCCCTTTTCGTCGAGAACCCGGCTCAGGGGCATCAATTCTGAGAGCATGCCGTCGTTGGCGAATGCCGTGTAGGCCCGTACCATTTCAAGCGGCGTGACCTCGAACGCTCCGATCGCCATTGCCGGATAGGGCTTGATTGCCTCGTTAAGTCCGAGGCGATGAGCCAAATCCGCAATTTTTGTATAGCCCACCTTCTCCGCGAACTTGATCGTGGCTACATTTAGCGACTTGGTGATGGCCTGGCGCATGGTCACCTGGCCGAGATATTCGTCCTTGAAATTCTTGGGCTCGTAAACCAGGTTTTCAAACTCGAACTGCGTCGGCTCGTCCAGCACCGTAGCTGCCGGCGTCAGCGGCGTCGAACTGTAATTGGCGGTCTCCAGCGCCGCGGTATAGACAAACGGCTTGAAGATGCTTCCAGGTTGGCGCTTTGACTGGGTGATACGGTTGAACTGGCTGACACCGTAGTCCCTGCCGCCGACCATGGCGAGCACGTGGCCGGTTCTGGGGTCCACGGCGATCAGGCTCGCCTGAACCGTGCCCGGGGGAATCCCACGCTTGCCTTTGGCAAAATACTCGTCCAGCGTCACCATTTCGTCACGGACCGACTCGAAGGCCACCTGCTGGAGATCCATGTCAAGCGTCGTGTGGATCTTGTACTGTGTGCGGCCCAGCGCCACATCTCCCAGCTGCTCGCCAAGGATGTCCTGGAGGTAATCCACGAAGTAGGGAGCGTCGGAGTAGTTCATGATGTTGGACGGCTTAACCCCCAGCGGCTGGGCCTTGGCCTCGTCGCGCTGACGCGGCGTGATCATTTCATATTCGGCCATGCGATCGAGGACGAGATCGCGGCGCTGCTTTGCACGCTCCGGATATCGCAAGGGCGTGTAACGATTCGGGGCAGGGATCACACCCACGAGCGTCGCTGCTTCGCTCAGAGTGAGGTTGGCGACGGCCTTATCGAAAAAGGCGCCGGCGGCCTCGCCGAAGCCCACGATGCTGAAGGAGCCGCGCTGCCCCAGATAGATTTCGTTGGCGTAGAGCTCGAAAATCTCTTCCTTGGAGAGCCTCTGTTCCAGGAGGATCGCCATGTAAGCATCGGTCAGCTTGCGCCTCCAGGTGCGCTCCGGAGTCAGAAAGTACTGTTTGACAAACTGCTGGGTGAGCGTGCTCGCCCCCTGCACGTTTTCGCCGGCCCGGATGTCGATGATTGCCGCCTTGAGGATGCGGATGGGATCGACTCCCTTGTGACTGAAGAATCTGCGGTCCTCGGACGCCAGCACGGCGTCAACCAGTACCTTCGGGAAATCGCGATACGCCGCGTAGCGCCGCTTTTCCCGACTCTTATCAATGATGTTGCTGATCAACTCCGGCTTGAGCGCGAAATGCTCCAGATTCTGGCCGGATGACATTTCGACGATATTCCGGACCCGGTTGCCTGCCCAGTCGATGTCGACTGCCCGGTCGGCATCCTCCGGCAGTGAGGAGTCGTTTCTGACCAGGAGGTGGTTTGTCTTGCCCAGCTGAAAAGTGGAGAGCTTGGAATCACCGGAAGTGCTCCTGTCGACGTAGCCCAGGCGCCGCAGCCTGGTCAGGAAATCGGGGAGGGATATCGGCTTTCCCGGGTAAATGGTGCGCGGGGCGGAGTAGATCTCAGTTTCCGCGACTTCGTATCCCTTGCCGAGCTTCTGGTCGATCCAGCGGTCAAAAACGTAGTAGTAGTGGATCAAAAAGGCCGCCACGACGATGGCAGGGATGCTCACCAGAACTGCCGTGAGTTTCAGGAAAAACAACCACCTGGATCGTTTGACAGTGCCGCCCGTCCCTTTGCGCATAGAAACCGGATCTTCCCCTACGATGAATCGGTGCATTATAGCAGAGAGCCCTCAAGTCGGGGAAACCCAGGCGCCAAAAGCGAATCGCAAAGACCTACGCAGACAAATGCTCAAAAACTCAAAGCAGCCACGAAATACAAAGAGAGGAACACAGCGCTGCCGTGTTCCTCTCCTGATGAAATACGGGAAGTTAGAAGTTGATCCGCGCGACCAGCTGAACCAGTCGTCCGCCCGGATCGTTCTGCTGGTTCGGATCTCTATATGCGGATGCAAACTGACCGCAATTTGCGCCGCTGCCGGTGCAAATGCCGCCGGAGGCGTTGAAGTTGATGTTGTTGAAGGCGTTCAGGAATTCGCCGCGCAGTTCGAAATTCTTCGATTCGGTGAACCTGATCCTTTTCACAAGGCTGATATCGAAGCGCTGGAAGCGCAGGCCCCGGACGTAATTGGTCAGCGGGGCGCACTGGCCGCTAAAGATCTGAATGCAGTTGGCGGTGTTGGCGGGCGCGACATAGCGTCCGGTCGGCGTGCCGTAAGTCTTACTGTAGCCGGTGGGCTGGGTTGCATCGGTGTTGTAAGCCGCAATCGTGTTGGCAATGATATCGGCCGGCTCGTAGTAGATGAGCTCTTTGGCGTCATCGAAGCGCAGCCCGACCGCATCCTGGAGATCCTTCAAAGTCATGCCGACGAGCCTGACATTGCCGAAGTTCAGCAGGTCGCCGCTCTGCCATCGGCCCGTGCCCTGCACTTCCCAGTTGCCGATCAAGTGGGCTGTCCAGCCATGGGCGCTGCCGAACAGTGCCCGCCCTGGGCCTATCGGCATTTCGTAAACCCAGTTGACCTTGAAAGCGCTGGGCAGCGTTCCACCCTGCACTTTAGCCCAAGGGGTCCGGAAACCGAGGTTTGACGAACCCAGGGATTTGGCGAACACATAATTGGCCTGGACCATCAATCCCTTAGCCATGCGGCGCCGAAGTTCGATCACCATCGAATCATACATGTTGAAACCGCCGTTGCCGGTGATGGAGGCGTTATTGACGGTCGGATTCACTATGAAAAAGTTCGCGGGCAATCCTGCGGCAATAGCATTGGCCCTCTGAGTAGCAGTGCTGCTCAGACTGCTGGCATAACTGGATGGATTCGGGTTGGTCTGGGCCAGAGTATTCACGTACGAGCTGCTGGTGAAATTGCTGGAAGTATACTTGGTTGTATCGCCGGCCTGAGTATTGGGGATTCCACTGAAGTAGGCCAGAGTGATGGGCAATGGAGAGGTGTTGGTGCCCGGCCCGTAATATTTGAAGTTGCTTCCCCGGTTGGCGGCTATGTTTGCCTGCAGATTGGCCATCGCCAGCTTGAACTCATCCAGTAATCCATTCTCGACGATGTTGGTCGTATTAACGCTGTACGAATACCACGGCCGCAGGTTGCGGTTGGCGACATAACGTACTTCGATCGCCATGTCTTTGGTAAGCTCGCGCTGCAGGCCGAACGACCAGGACAAGGTGTAGGGAACCTTGATGTCCGGGTCGAAGGCTGTGACATTATTGCTGATGGACGCCTGCATCGGATAGACCGGTGCGGCCAGGAACGGAGGCGCGCCCAGGCGGCTCTTGTCACGGAACAGGAGCGGCCAGGTATCTGACCCGGTCCCGCTGACGAGGTTGCCGAGATTTTGGTTGCGCGAGGCGTCGATGCTCAGCCCAGGGTTGCCGGTGAACACTCCGGAGTAAGTGGCCATGCCGTAGCGGCTGTAGGCTACCGAAAAGCCGCCGCGGAACACGCTTTGTCCGTTATTGCCTAGAATCCGCGACAGAAGGTCGTTCTGGAAGTTCGGGCTCCAGGCGAAGCCGAAGCTCGGGGCGATGTTCCGGTAGTCAAGGTTGTACGCAGGATCGCCTGCCTTGAACTGTTGGTACTCCGTATTCCTGCCGCCGGTCGCCCCCTGCTTGAACAGGCTGTTAAAACCTGAAGGCCCCCAGACATCGGCGGGGGTAGCCCAGCTGTAGACGCTGTTGAGCGGAACCCAGGGAAGCTGCAACTCCCAGCGCACGCCGTAGTTGAGCGTGAGGCCCGGCCGCATGCGCCAGGAATCCGACAAGAACAACCCGATTTCGCGCTGGTGCATGCGCTGAACGTTCGGGCCGAGATATGCGTATTGGAGGGTGTTTTCATTGAGGATTGCGCTGCCGCCGATCGATGTTACCCGCCCGGTCAAGGAAGCATAGATGCTTTGCGCCGTACTCCTCTGCCCGGAGGTCGAGTTGGGGAAGTTTTTCGGGCCGTTCGTGGCGTCGAACATGAACCGAGCCGGGTCGTTCGTGGAGTCCACCCCGAAGCCAATCGAGGGCAACATCGACTGAGACCAGGTCCAGTTGCCGGCGTTGGTGAAGCTGCCGCCGAAGCTGAGGCTATGGGAACCCTTGTTCCAGCTCAGCGTTTCATCGAGCTGTTCGAGCGGAGGCGTGCGCCTGCTGGGACTGCTGGAGCGAATCGGGCTGGAAATCCCGGACGGGGTCCAGTTGAATCCGCCCATATCGGCGATCGACCCGCTGAACATGCTGGCGTCAATGCCGGGGCCGAAAAGCCCAGGGCCTGCCTGCAATCCGAAACGAAACTCGTTGACCAATCTCGGAGTCAAGGTCGAACGGAGCGCAGTGGAGGCACTCGACCGGTCGCCAAGATATCCGGAGATGCTCGGAAAGCCGGCATAGCTTGGATCGCCGCTGTTGAGCATGTCGATGGGGAGCCGGTAGGTCGAGTAGTTCCAACTCATTTCCAGCCTGTGTTTGCTCGTCAGGTTGAAGTCGCCGCGGGTGGTGTAGAACTTGCGGACATCCTGGGCCTTGTTGGTGATGTAATAGTACTGGTAGAGGGGGTCGGTCTGGTCCTGGAGCGTGACCTGAACCGTCGTGCCGTCCTGAACCCCCACCGAGTTGCGGATATCGGTCAACATCTTCTTGACGGTCGGATCAAAAGTGGACGTGTTTCCGTTTGCCGCTGCCAGTGCCAACAGGTCTACCTCATTGACGGTCTGATTGGGAGCGGTGCCCACAAGGTATCTGAACTTGCCGTTCTCGACCGCCGGATTGTAGATCGTCCTGGTCCGGGTTTGTTGCGAGGGGAACCGGTACTCTTCGTAATTGACGAAGAAGAATGCTTTATCCTTGCCATTAAAACCCAATGGCCCGAAGAGCTTTTTGGGCAGCGTGATCGGACCTCCGACGCGGAAGCCGGGCTGATTCAACAGCACACGGTCACGCAACGCTTTGCACTTTTCAAACTCGGTCTGCATCTGCTGCGTGGTGCAGGGAGTCGTTGTGCCGTTGTATGTCGGCGCCTTGTCGCGATTGTTGAACCAGTAGTTCGAGTTGAACACCGGGTTCCGATGGTACTCGTATACGCTGCCATGATATTCATTGTTGCCCGAGCGGGTGATAAATCGGATCTGGATCGCGCCCTGGCCGGCGCTCTCGGCGCCCGGGGTGGCCGTGGAGACCGTGACTTCTTCCATGGCGTCCAGCCGTGGGGTGATCATGCTGAAAAAGCCATCACCCGTCTTGTTGGAGTTATCCTGCGTATTGACGCCGTCGATCGTGATGTTGATCGCGGCCTGCGGCAGGCCCGCGATGGTGGAACTGCGGGCGCCTGAAGAAGTCGTGTTCACTCCGGGCAGCAAAACGAGGAAGTCCATCGCGTTACGAGTTGCCAGGGGGAGCTGACTCAACTGGCTGGTGCCCAGCGTCGTCGTGATCGTTGCCGATGACGCCTGCACGACCTCGGCGTTCGCCTGCACGGTGACCGTCTCGCTGGTGCCGCCTACCTGCAGCTGGACGCGGATCGAGGAGGGATTGCCCGCGACTACTTTGATGTCCTTGACGACCGCTTGCTTGAAATTCGGAACCGAGACCGTAGCGGTGTAAGTGCCGGCTGCCAGCGCCGGGATGGAGAAGGTCCCGTTTTCAGTGGTGACGGTTTTGAACTCTGCGCCGGTGGCATCGTTATGGACCGTTACTTCCGCGCCCGGAATGACTCCTCCGGACTGGTCAACGACCACGCCGATAAGGGAAGAACTCGCTCCGCCCTGTGCATAGCCGATCAAGCTGATCGCCGCCATCAGGAAGAGTGATGAAGCTAGCCTAATTTTCCAATGTTTCATAAGGGTTCCTTTGCTCAAAATCGTTAAATCACGAAACCGGGCTGCTAATACCCGATCTCGTCTGGGTGATCAGGTAATCAAGCGCACCAGCAGCGGCTGCGACCAGCCAATGCTTTTGCAGCGATGCCCATAACAGAAACCGAAGAGTTCGCGGGATTTGCCAGGGGGCCCGCCGGCGTCAGGGGCGTCTGCTGGCTTCAGGAACCTCGGCCGGATGCTTGTCATCATCGGCCGGCTTCGGTCCGGCAGCACATCCTTCTTCCACCCCTGCGCTCGTTAAAATAACGGAGAGCCGATGGTTCAGATCATCAGTCCTCACGCGCACTGATTCGTGTTGTGGGTGCGATCGTAGCCATCTCGGAACTGCCCTGCAAGGCTATTAAGAGAGCTTAATTAAATATTGACAGGCAATGATTAAGATCCGGTCAGTGCATCATCAGACCAGGGAGTCACAACTGGGAACGAATGCGCATGCGAGCCCGGGTCATCCGCATAAAATCTGGTGATGAATTGAGGAATCGGAGATGGCATTTGCCCGGGCCACGCCCCTCAGCTCCCGGGGGCCACGTTGCATAAAGAAGATTTAATATGGAAAACCGTCGATTAGAAAGGCAATCAATCGAAAACGCGAACAAGAATTTCTAATCAAATCGAAACTATTCCGGCCATTCCAGCATCAATTTTTGCCTGTGACAAGTCGTCAAATCCATTGTCTGGTTTCGTTCTCTGGATTTTGAGGTTTGATGTCTGTAGTCTTAACTCTGTGGGGGAGTTCAAATTCCATGTCTGAAGCACGCTACTCCAGACAGATCCTGTTCTCGGGTATCGGCGCCGAGGGGCAGAAGATGCTCGCACGCAGCCGCGTTCTTCTGGTCGGCTGCGGCGCGCTGGGTTCGGTGATGGCCGAGATCCTGGTGCGGGCCGGGGTTGGCCGCCTCACCATTGCCGATCGGGACTACATCGACGAATCGAACCTTCAGCGCCAATCGCTTTACACAGAGGCGGACTGCCGCGCCGGATTGCCGAAAGCGGCGGCTGCGGCCACGCATCTGGCCGAAATCAACAGCCAGGTCGAGCTGGCCGCGGAAATCCTGGACGTGAACGCGGCGACGATCGCGGCCCTGGTGCCGGGACAGAACCTGATCCTGGATGGAACGGACAACTTTGAGACACGCTTCCTGATCAACGATGCCAGCCTGAACTGGAATGTTCCGTGGGTGTATGGGGCGTGCGTCGGCGCTTACGGAATGTGTGTTGCCTTCGTTCCCGGCTCCACGCCGTGCCTGCGCTGCGTGCTGGAGCAACTGCCGCCCCCCGGCAGCTCTCCCACGTGCGACACGGTCGGCGTGATCGGGCCCATCGTCCACCTCGTAGCGGCGCTCGAGGCCGCGGAGGGGCTCAAGATTCTTACGGGCCGGCTCGAACGGCTGAACGGCAAGCTCATGACCATCGACCTTTGGGAGAACCAGATCTCAGGTTTGGACCTGGTTCCGCTGCAGCGTAGTGCCGATTGCCCGGCCTGCGGCCAAAGGCAATTCGATTTTCTGGAGGGTAAACACGAGGGGCGCACTCTGTCGCTGTGCGGGCGCGATGCGGTCCAGGTGTACCGCAACTCCCCCAGCCCCGTGGATTTCAAGATCATTGCCGAGCGCCTGGCTCCTCTGGGATCCGTGACCTATAACGAGTTCCTGCTCAGGGCCTGCCTGGACAAGTTTGAGATTGCCCTGTTCCGGGACGGCCGCGGTATCGTCCGCGGAACCCAGGATGTCGACGAGGCGCGGCGAGTCTATGCAAAGTTCATCGGCAGCTGATCCGTGCTGCCGCGTGACACGCCAGGAGGAGAGCATATGAAAAAGATGGCGCTGATGTTGGCCTTGGTTGTGTTCCTGATAAGCCGGCCGTCTGTGCGCGGCCAGGATGAGGAGAAAATCCAGAAGCTGTTTCAGGATGCCATTCAGACCCTCGGGGGTGCCACCTATCTGAAGGTGACCGACATGGTGTCGGAGGGCAACCTCTTCGGGTTCGATCGCGAGGGAAATTCGTCAGGGCTGAACAAGTTCAGTGACTGGACCAAACTCCCGGACAAGAGCCGCTTCGAGCTCGGAAACAGGAAGAAGGAACTCGACGTCACCGTCTTCAATCTGGAGAAAAAGCAGGGCTGGATCCTCGAAGGTCAGAAAGACACGCGTGAGGCGACCCCCGAAGAAATGAAGGACTTCAGGGACTTGGTGAAGCACAGCATCGACACTTTGTTCCGATTTCGCTATAAGGATCCTGAGAACAAGCTCTTTTATCTGGGTGCGGCGGAAAACGACGTCCAGCTCGAAATGGTCGAGCTCATCGATCCTGAAAATGATGAAGTCACCATCTATTTCGATCGCTTGAGCAAGCTGCCGGCCAAGGTCGAATACCAATACATCGACAATCGGGGGATTCACTATCGCCAGACCGAGGAGTACAGCCAGTGGCACACGATCCAGGGTGTCAACACGCCCATGCGCATCGACACCTATCGCAACGGCCACCAGTTGTCCCAGCAGTTCATTCTTAAGATTGCGTACAACACCGGCCTCCCGGACAGCTTCTTCGTCAAGCCGACCCCCCCCAAATGATGACGGGGCGGAATATTCAGAAGCATTGTGGATTCTGGATTGCGGATTTTGGAATTGTGGAAGCGCACGGGCTGGGGACTACGTCCCATCCTCCAAATCCAAAATT
The DNA here is from genome assembly GCA_020072565.1 of Terriglobia bacterium. Classification (NCBI taxonomy): domain Bacteria; kingdom Pseudomonadati; phylum Acidobacteriota; class Terriglobia; species Terriglobia bacterium. The sequence continues at coordinate 150,766 of JAIQGI010000003.1, read as the reverse complement.
GAAATGACTCGGAATCGGGATATTCATGCTTATATACGACATTTCCCAGACGGTCAGCGAAAGGATCGCGGCCTGGCCGGGCGATCAGCGATTCCGCTATCGCTGGTCGCATCGGATACAAAGCGGTGCTTCGTGCAACGTCTCCGCCGTCACCATGAGCGTGCACACCGGAACGCATTTGGATGCGCCCTATCATTTCGACGACTTCGGGCCTGATATCGGCAGCGTACCGCTGCGCCACTTTATCGGTCCGGCGCGGGTGTTCGCCGTGCCTGCGGAATTGGAGTCCATCTCCGCTGCGTTCCTCGAGGGCCTGGATTGGGATGGGGTCGAGCGGGTCTTATTCAGGACGCGCGCCAGCGACCTTGGAGAAGATCGGTTCCACCGGGATTTTATCTTCCTGACCGGGGACGGCGCCGAGTTCCTGGCAGGCCGCAAGCTTCAGCTGGTCGGCACCGATGCGCCGTCCGTCGAAGAGTTTGCCAGCACGAGCCTGAGATGCCACAAGATTCTGTACGCGCAGAGTATCGCGATCCTTGAAGGCGCGCGCCTGGCGCAGGTGCCGCCGGGCGATTACGAACTGATCTGCCTTCCCCTGAAATTCGCCGGCCTCGACGGCTCCCCTGTGCGGGCAGTTCTGCGGCGCCCCGACTGATAACGGCAGAATTGCAGCCCCGCGGGCTCGACGCCGAGTTCGCTGAGATCGCAGCAGCCCTGAACCCGGATGATTCGTGAATATGCGATCAAAAGAAATTTTCGGACGCGGGAAAACGCCGACAGACGCCGGCCGTTCGGTCTTGTTCGGCGTGCAGAAGCTCCTGTCAGCGTTTATCCGCGTCCAATTTTGTTGCCTTTCACCGGCGTTTGGTTCTGCTTCACGAATAATTCGGGATAACCGCAGGAGTACGCTCGCCACGCCCCGGCCTTGTTGCCGTTGTCAGGCGTAGAAGCCGCGCGTGCGGGTGGTTTTGGCGACGCGGTCGATCGCCAGCATGTAGGCGGCGATGCGCATGTTCACGCCGTGGGTTTCGGAAAATCCGGCCACCTCGTGGAAACCGGCCACCATGTGGTCGTGCAGCCGCTCGTTCACCAGTGCCTCGTTCCAGAAATAACCCTGCCGATCCTGAACCCACTCAAAATAGGAAACCGTCACGCCACCGGCATTGGCAAGGATGTCCGGAATGATGAATATGCCCTTGTCGGCGAGGATCAGATCCGCTTTGGCCGTCGTTGGGCCGTTGGCCCCCTCCGCGATGATCCGGGCCTTGATACGGTCGGCGTTGGCGGAAGTGATCTGATTCTCGGTGGCGGCGGGAACCAGGATCTGGCAGTGCAATTCGAGAAGCTCCTGGTTTGTGACACGGTCGCAGCCCGGGAAGCCGGCAAGAGTCTTATTGCGCCGGTAATAATCGACGGCCCGCGGCATGTCGATCCCGGCCGCGTTGTGGATACCTCCCCGTACGTCCGAGATGCCGACGACCCTGAAGCCCTGCGCATGAAGCAGCAGGGCCGCAGTCGAACCGACGTTGCCGAAACCCTGGATTACCACCGCAGCATCCTGAGGCGCGAGGCTCAGCCGCGTGCATGCCTCGCGAATCACGATCATCAGCCCTCTGCCGGTGGCTTCCTTGCGCCCCGCCGAGCCTCCCAACTCGACCGGTTTGCCGGTGATCACCCCCGTCACGGTCTGATGGGCATGCATGCTGTAGGTGTCCATGATCCACGCCATAATCTGGTCGTTGGTATTGACGTCGGGTGCGGGAACATCCTTTTCCGGGCCGAGAAACTCGAACAATTCCGCCGTGTAGCGGCGCGTCAGCCGCTCCAGTTCCCCCGACGACATCTGGGTCGGATCGCAGATGACGCCGCCCTTCGCTCCGCCGAACGGGATGTTGACAACGGCACATTTCCAGGTCATCCAGGCGGCCAGAGCCTTGACTTCGTCCAGCGTCACATCGGGTGCGAAGCGGATGCCTCCTTTGCTGGGCCCGCGCGAGATGTTGTGCTGCACCCTGTAGCCGGTAAAAACCTGAAGACGGCCCGAATCCATGAACACCGGCACATAGACGGTGATCTCGCGGCGTGGATAGCGCAGGAATTGATACAGCCCTTCATCCAGGTTGAGCTTCCGGGCGGCCGCGTCAAAACGCGACATCATCGCCTCGTAGGGATTTATTTCGCTTTCCTGAATTGCCGGGGTTTGCACCATGAGGAATCCTCTCCAGCCGCGGTCCGGAATCACGTGCGGCAGAGCCGTAAAGGCACGAGCCGCGCTTTCCGTGGCTTGATACCATTTTGAATCGGGATCTGCCAATTATCAACCGGCCTTCTGGACTTCGGCGACCGCGTCCAGGTCGGGGAGGGTGCACACGCGATACTTTTTCCGGAAACGCGCGATGCGGTCGGCAAGCGCCGCGTGGATGGCGTGCCCGGCCTTCTCCGCGTAGAGATGGCCTATAATGGGGCGGCCGATCAGTGAGATATCGCCAAGCAGGTCCAGCATCTTGTGGCGGACAAATTCATCAGGGAAGCGCAGTTCGTCATTCACGATGCCGGAGTCGTCGAGCAGCACCGCGTTTTCCAGCGAGCCACCGCGAATCAGCCCGCACCGGCGCAGATATTCGACGTCGGAGGCAAAGCCGAACGTGCGCGCCGGCGCGATTTCGGAGCGGTAGCACTCCGGGGTGAGTTCGAGAACGATCTGCTGGCGTCCAATGGCGTTGTGCTCGAAGTTAATGATGTAAGTCGCCTTCGGGATCGAATCAGGATAGACGCCCGCTACTTTGTCCTGGTGGCACACCTCGATCGGCTCCTGAATGACGATGTATTGGCGGAGCTCTCCCTGCTCCTGGACGCCGGCCTTCTCGATCCCCTCCATGAAAACCCTGCCGCTCCCGTCCATGATCGGGACTTCCATGGAATTGAGGTCGATGTAGAGATTGTCGATGCCGAGGCCATAGAGAGTCGACAGGAGGTGTTCGACGGTAGAGATCATGACGCCTTTTTTCATCAGAGTCGTGGCATAACTGACTCTTGCCACATGGGCGCGCGTCGCCTCGATCTCAAAGTTCTTCAGGTCGGTGCGCCGGAAGACAATGCCGGTGTTCTCGGGCGCAGGCACCAGATCGAGACGAACCTGGTAGCCGGTGTGCAAACCGATGCCTTCAAAGTGCAACTGCTCGCGCAGGGTCCGCTGATATTTGAACATGAGCAAACTGTCCCGGATTGTTATTGCTCCTGATACGCTAATGCAACTTCAGCTCCCCGTTTGGGGTTGAAAAATGCTTTAAGCAACTTCCATGCCTTCCTACGGAGCAGACCAACGTTGGCTGTAAGCGATATAATATCAAATCTTTGCGGTCAAGCATCCTGCCGCTGACCTGCGGCTGCTCCATCATCGTGTTGCACTCTGGACACATCCTGGAAAATCTCAAGGAAGGGTGTGCGAAGACGGTCAGAAAACGCTGCGCGCCCCGTGCGCTGAGATTTTTCATTGTCGAGAGCGGGCTGCTTGTGATAGAAATAAGATTTCAATAAGGCACACGACGATGATCAGGACGTTTCAGGGATACGATTACTGGTACTGGCGCGGGGTGGCCGCATGCCCCCTGGTCTGTTCGCTGACAGTCTCCTGATACGCCCGCTGCATTAGGAAGAGTGAGGGGAAGCCGTGAACAGCCGAAAGGTTCACGGCTTTTTTGTTGTATGGGCAGGAGTCGGGACCTCCCGACTCCTCCGGCGTCGCAGACAGCGGAAAGGGAACGATGATTCATCCGTCGCTTGCGGAGATCGAAGGACTCGCCCGGCAGGGGAGCGTGATTCCGGTGCACAAGGACATCCTGGGCGACCTGCTGACACCGGCCGCGGCCTTCTTGCGGGTCGCGCAGGGGAGGAGCCGGGTATTCCTTCTGGAAAGCGTCGAAGGGGGCGAGCGCCTGGCGAGGTATTCCTTCATCGGCTGGGACCCGTTTCTGATCATCCGCGGCAAGGGCAGGGTCCTCATAACGGAAGAACTCGGCGAGGTCAGCACCGAAGAAGGAAGGCCGTACGACAAAATGCGCGAGATCTCACGCAAGTACCAGTCGGTGCCGATGGCGGACCTGCCCCCGTTCATGGCGGGCGGGGTCGGCTATTTCGGCTATGATCTCGTGCGGCAATTTGAAAGGCTCCCCACCCTGGCAGTGGATGATCTCGGCCTGGATGATTTTTATGTGATGTATTTCTCGACCATTCTGGCGTTTGACCACCTCCGGCATCGGATTCACATTATCGCCAACATCCTGAATCCGCGCGGAACCCGGAATCTGGAAGCCAGGTATCATGATGCGCTTTTGCGCATCGATCAGATCGAGAAGCGCCTCACGGCACCCATCTCACTCCCGGCTCCTGCGCCGAGCGCTTCGATCCCGGAGCCGGTCTCCAATCTCACGGAAGCCCAGTACCACGCCAATGTCGAAAAAGCAAAGTCCTATATCACGGCCGGCGACATATTCCAGGTAGTGCTGTCGCAGCGCCTGGCGATGAAGATCGCGTGTGATCCTTTCGACATTTACAGGGCACTGCGCTTTATCAATCCGTCTCCATACATGATCTTTCTGCGCATGGACAAGCTCAGCTTGGTAGGGGCCTCGCCCGAGATGCTCGTCAAAGTGCGGGGCCGGCGCGTGGAGTACGGGCCGATTGCAGGCACACGGCCCCGGGGTGCGACGCCGGAGGAGGACGAGCAGCTGGCCCGCGAACTCCTCGCCGATGCCAAAGAGCGCGCCGAACATGTGATGCTGGTGGATCTGGGGCGCAACGACCTGGGACGGGTCTGCAATTACGGCAGCGTGAAAGTCACCGACCTGATGCGCATTGAGAGGTACAGCCACGTCATGCACCTCGTCAGCAGCGTCGAGGGCACCCTCCGGGACGAGATGGACTGCTTCCATGCGCTGGAGGCCTGCCTCCCCGCGGGCACCGTTTCAGGCGCTCCCAAAGTGCGCGCCATGGAAATCATCGAGGAAATGGAACCGTGCCGCAGAGGCGTCTACGGCGGTGCGGTGGGCTATGCCGACTTTTCCGGCAACCTCGACACGTGCATTGCCCTGCGGACTCTGGTAATCAAGGATGGCATGGCCTACATCCAGGCGGGCGGCGGTATTGTCGCCGATTCCCAGCCGGAACGCGAGCGGGAAGAATCCATGAACAAGGCCCGCGCGCTCTTGCGCGCTGTCGATTTCGCGCACCAGGGATTACGCTGATGTGCGGTACGGGGGGCAGGACACATCCGATCCCCGCCGGATGGATGCAGGTGGGTGCGGGCTTCAGCCCGTACGGATACTTATGATTCTCGTCATCGACAATTACGACTCTTTCACATTCAACCTGGTCCAGTATCTGGGCGAACTGGGGCAGGAGTTGAAGGTCGCGCGCAACGATGCCGTTACCCCGGCTCAGATTGAGCTCCTTGCCCCGGCTGCCATCGTCATTTCCCCAGGGCCGGGCCGTCCTGAAAACTCCGGCATCATCGTGGAGGTAATCCGCAGGTTCTGCGGACGGATCCCGATCCTGGGCGTTTGTCTCGGCCTCCAGGCATTGGGAGTTGCCTTTGGAGGGAAGGTGGTGCCGGCGCCCACCCTCATGCACGGCAAGACCAGCGAGATTTTTCATGATGGGCGGACGATCTTCACCGGTCTGGCAAACCCGTTTCACGCCACGCGCTATCATTCCCTCATCGTTGCCAACGAATGCCTGCCCGGCTGCCTCGAAATTTCGGCGCGGACGGCGGATGACGTTATCATGGGATTGCGGCATCGAGTGTCGGCAGTCGAGGGGGTTCAGTTTCATCCGGAATCGATCCTCACGGAAGAGGGCATGAAACTGCTGGGAAACTTCCTGTCTCTGGCGCAATTGCGCGGTGCAGCGGATCCCGGCCGGCTGAAAACTCATGAATCGGGTGACCAACCATGACGACCATCGCCGCGAAATACAGCCTGCCGGCAGAACTCAAAGAGACGATTCTGGAACAGATCATGGCCGCCCGGCTGCCTGAGGTCGAGAGCGCAAAAATCAAGCTTCCCGCGGAATCGCTCCGGATGGCCCTCGAGCGCGGGCCCCAGATCCGTTCGCTCAAGCGGGCTCTGATGAGGCGGCCGGGCATTATCGCTGAAATCAAGAAAGCCTCTCCTTCGTGCGGACTGTTGCGGCCTGATTTCGATCCCGCCGCAATCGCGGATCAATACCGCAAGGCGGGCGCCTCGGCAATCTCGGTCGTGACCGAAAACAGATTTTTTCAGGGCGGGCTTGAAATCCTTGCCGGACTGCGCTGGCGCATGGATTTGCCCCTGCTTCGCAAAGATTTTGTCGTCGATCCCTATCAGGTCCTCGAAGCACGCCACGCCGGCGCCGACGCCGTGCTTCTGATTGCTGCCCTCCTGGCAGGGCCCTCTCTCAGGGCGATGCGCGGCTGCGTCGAGGAACTGGGCATGGACGCTCTTGTCGAGGTACACACCGAGCAGGAGTTGGATCGTGCCCTTGAGGCGGGAGCCACCCTGATCGGTGTGAACAGCCGCAATCTGAAGAACTTTGAGGTCTCGCTCGACGTGTGCCGGCGACTGGCTGTCCGCCTGCCTCGCGAAGCAGTCGCGGTGGCCGAGAGCGGCATACGCACGGCCGAAGACATACGTCTCCTGGCCGGGTCTGGTTATCGCGGCTTCCTCATTGGCGCAGCCCTGATGCGCGCCCCGTCACCCGGCGCGGCGCTCGAGGAGTTGATATTGTCAATGGAAATGGCGTAGCAGATGAAAAACGGCGAATCACAGCGCAGCCTGACAGTCGCACCAATGAGAGTGAGGGTGAAGGTTTGCGGAATCACGAGTTACCAGGACGCGGCTCTGGCGCTCGATCTGGGGGCTGACGCCCTCGGATTCAACTTTTATCCGCCCAGCCCGCGCTTCATCGACTTTTTCGCGGCGCGCGACATCATTTGCCGCCTGCCGCCGCTTGCCACAACGGTAGGCGTGTTCGTCAACGTCGCCGACCCGGCCGATGTGGACGAGAGTGCCCGGGTAGCCGGCGTGCAGGCTTTGCAGCTGCACGGCGACGAATCGGCCGACTACTGCCGCCGGCTCGGTGCCTGGCCCCTGATCAAGGCCGTGCGCGTCGGCAAGGCCACGGTCCTGGAGAACCTGCGCGAATTCCCCGCGCAGGCATTCCTCCTGGACTCGAGGGATGAACGCCGCTTCGGTGGGACGGGCAAATCCTTCGATTGGACGCTGGCACGCGGTCCGGTTGAGGGGCTGCGCATTATTTTGGCAGGCGGGCTGAGCGCGGCCAACGTGGCCGAAGCCATCCGCATCGTGCAGCCTTACGGATTGGACGTCTGCAGCAGCGTCGAAAGCCGCCCGGGGAAAAAGGACGCTGCGCGTCTGACTGCATTCATGAACGAGGTCTTTGATGCAACCAGGTAACTCCGAATCATTGCCGCTGCCCGATCAACGCGGGCACTTCGGCCCGTACGGCGGCAGATTTGTTCCCGAGACCCTGATGGAACCCCTCCTGGAACTGGAGGCGGCCTTCCGGCAGGCACGTCTGGATCCCACTTTTCAAGCCGAGCTGGACGGCCTGCTGCGTGACTATTCGGGCCGGCCGACGTCGTTGACCCGCGCCTGCCGGCTGGCAAGCCACCTGGGTCGCTGCCTGGTCTATCTCAAGCGTGAGGATCTGAACCACACCGGCGCACACAAGATCAACAATGCCCTTGGGCAGATCCTGCTGGCGCGGCGCATGGGCAAGAAGCGCATCATCGCCGAAACCGGCGCGGGCCAGCATGGAGTCGCCACTGCGACTGCGGCCGCGCTTTTCGGAATGGAGTGCGAAATCTACATGGGAACCGACGACATGCGCCGCCAAGCGCTGAACGTCTTCCGCATGCAGCTGCTGGGTGCCAAGGTCACGCCCGTGGATGCCGGCAGCCGGACCCTGAAGGATGCCATCAACGAAGCGATGCGCGACTGGGTGACCAACGTCGCCCACACTCACTACCTTCTCGGCTCCGTTCTGGGAGCCCATCCCTATCCATGGATGGTGCGCGAGTTTCAATCGGTGATCGGCCGGGAGGCGCGCGCCCAGATCCTCGAGCGCGAGAAACGGCTGCCGGATCTCCTGATCGCCTGCGTCGGCGGCGGGAGCAACGCCATCGGCTTCTTCCACGAGTTTCTTGGCGACTCGGCTGTCCGCATGATCGGCGTGGAAGCAGGCGGGCGCGGAGGCGCCCTGGGGGAACACGCCGCCCGTTTTTCGGGTGGCAAAAAGGGAGTACTTCAGGGGACATTGAGCTTCGTGCTGCAGGACGACAACGGCCAGATTGCAGGCACCCATTCGGTTTCCGCAGGCCTGGATTATCCGGCGGTGGGACCCGAGCACTCGTTCCTGCACGATCAGGGGCGCGTCGAGTACACGTCGGTCTCCGACCGGGAAGCGCTGGAGGCCTTCCAGCTGCTGAGCCGGCTCGAGGGCATCATCCCGGCGTTGGAGAGCGCACATGCAGTGGCCGAGCTGGTCCGCACCGCACCCCGGCTGGATCGGGACGCTCTGGTCATGATCAACATCTCGGGGCGTGGAGATAAAGATGTCAACGAAGTGTCCGAGATATTAGGCAGACCACAAGGGGACAGGCCGGTGTTCCCATCGGTGTGACGAAGGCCCGGGAGTGCGACAGCTTGCTGCCGCCTTCCACGTGCAGGCAAGCTTGCGCATTCCAGGGATTTCGTCGCCAGTTCGGAGAAATGAATGGGTCGCGCGATAGCAAGAACCTTTGAGCAACTGAAGCAGGGGGGACGGAAGGCGTTCATTCCGTTCATTACGGCAGGCGATCCGGACCTCGAGACCACGATCGGGCTGGTTCCCGAACTCGAGCGCGCCGGCGCGCACATCGTGGAACTGGGGATTCCGTTCTCCGATCCGGTCGCCGATGGCCCTACCATTCAGCGCTCGTCCGAGCGGGCCCTGCGCCACGGCTACCGGCTTGCTGATTATCTTGAAGCTGTCGGGACGATCCGGCGGCAGACCGGCCTGCCGCTGGTATTGTTCAGCTACTTCAATCCGATCCTCCAGTATGGCCTGGAAAACCTGGCGCGCGACGCCCGCGCCGCAGGGGTGGACGGGGTCCTGGTGACCGACATCACGCCCGAGGAAGGGGATGACTACTGTGCCTGCCTCGGCCGCCATGAGCTCGATCCAATCTTCCTGGTCGCTCCCACCAGCGGTCCGAGGAGGATCGGCCGGATTGTCGACAGCTGCCGCGGGTTTGTCTATGTGGTATCACGTGCGGGCGTGACTGGTGCCCGGGATGCGCTTTCAGATTCCATCCTCCCTACGCTGGCCCGTGTGCGCGAGCGGACTCAGCTTCCTGTCGCCGTCGGTTTCGGCATCTCGCGGCCAGAGCAAGTCCAGGCGGTGTGGGAGGTAGCCGATGGCGCCGTGGTCGGCAGCGCAATCGTGGCCCAGGTGGAGAAAAACGCGGGCGCACCCGATCTTCCGGCGCAGGTGGGTGCCTTCTGCCGCTGGTTGATCGCCCCTGCCGTCGGCCGTACCATCCAACGAGACCCATGAAGAACAGGTAGACCTCAATGAAGCCTATTCTGGCTTTCCTTATGGCGCTGGAGTTTTTCGCGTTTCGTTTTTGAACGAGGCCACCATGTCCGATGTTTTCGAAAGAGTCGCTATCGTAGGGGTTGGTTTGATCGGCGGATCTCTGGGGATAGCTCTGAAGCAAGCCGCTCCGCATGTCGACATCCGCGGGGTGGGGCGCGATTCGCTGCGTCTCGAGAGGGCACGGCACCTCGGTGCCGTCGATAGCTTCACCACCGACCTTACCGGTTCGCTGGAAGATCGGGATCTGGTAATTCTGGCGTCGCCCGTGGAGCACATCCTGCAGGCGCTTGACGTGTTGGGCGACCATCTGGGCCCGGGCACGGTCGTGACCGACGTCGGCAGCACCAAACTCCGGATCTGCCGCAAAGCATGGAGCCGTCTCCCGCAGTCGGTGCAGTTCATCGGCGGCCACCCGATCGCGGGGAGGGAAATCGCTGGCGTGGAAAACAGCCTTCCGACGCTCTTCCACAACGCTCCCTACGTCCTGTGCCCGCCGGCGGACGTGCGTGCCGAAAATCTGGCAAGGCTCCGACGGTTGGTCGAACAACTGGGCGCCCGCCCGCTGATTATGGCACCGGACAAGCATGACCGCACGCTCGCCTGGCTGAGCCACTTGCCTCAGCTTCTTTCCACTGCTCTCGCGAACGTCTGTCAACAACAGCCGATCGAGACAGCCGGAAGCGGACTGCGGGACATGACCCGCCTTGCCATCAGTCCTTATTCCGTGTGGAGGGCGGTCCTCGATACCAACCAGGACAATATCGACCTCGCCCTGCAATCCATCATCAACCACCTGCAGCAGCTTCGCCGGAAGCTGCAAGTGGGTGACCTCGCGGACGAGTTTGCTAGCGCCGCTACCTTCGCCCAAAAGCTCCGGGGAAGCTCTTAACTGCCAATCCACCCTGATAGATCGGGCCAGGTTTTGGCCTTGACACCCCTCCTATTACAGGGATAAGAAGCCATAAAGATTTCGGACACTTGGTCATGTGACTACGTCTTAAGATTTAGAAGCCGAGGTCGCTTCGAAAGTTGCCGCGATGGAGAAGGTGATTTTGGCAGAAACGCCGCTGACACGCGCTGGGGCCGTCGACTTCGAGGCGCTGGTTCATGCGCATGCGCGTTTCGTCTTCAAGGTCGCCTACGCGGTATTGCGGAACGCTGAAGATGCGGAGGATGTTGTCCAGGAAACCTTCTTCCGGGCCTACCGGTCCGGGGAAGCGGGCAAGGTCGAACGGATGCACCCCTGGCTGGCGCGCATCGCCTGGCGCCTGGCGGTCGACCGGGTCCGCAGGAAATCAGGAAACCGGCGCAAGGAGCAATCCACGGACTTGCTTCAAGCGCTACCGACGCGCGGACCGGGGGCCGAGGAAAGGCTGCTCCACGGGGAAAGGCTCGCGTTACTCGTGCGCCTCCTGCCCGCACTGTCTCGGAATCTCCGGGAAACACTTCAGCTGTCTACGGTGGAAGGGATGACCTCCGCCGAAGTTGCCGAGGTGCTGGGCATCCCGGAATCCTCGGTCCGGAACCGACTATCCCGGGCGCGGAAACTCCTGAAGGAAAAACTCGTGGCCCTGACGGAGGGCAGCTATGGATCGTAAACCATTGAATGAGAATCTTGACGAATGGCTCGACAGAGCGCTCGCCGACTACGGAAGAGCCGAACCCAGGGCAGGCATCGAGACGCGGGCTGTGGAGAATCTGCGCGGCCGGCTGCAGCGCCGCCCGTGGCGGGCCCGCTGGCAGCTCCCGGTCTGGCTATCCGCAGCAGCGGTCACAATTGTGGTCTTCATTGTCATGCTTTTCGTCAAGCCGGAGAAACCACCTGCGCCGGATCCTGCAAAGGGTAATGACCAGGAATTGCTGCTGGGAGTTGACCGTTTGCTGAACAAAGAAGTCCCATCGGCATTGGAACCGGCTCTCGTGCTAACCAAAGAAATGGTCAAAAAGTGACTGCAGAAAAGGGGGACAGTTCGATTTTCCATGCCCATGATCGCAATGAAGGGACAAGTGCGGGCAAATCGATATCTTCTCTTGTTTACAAGGAGTCAGCCATGAAACACATTTCGAATCCAGCCATCCCATTTCTGCTTCTTGCCGTAGCAGCGATGACGCAGTTTTCGCTGTCAGCCCCGGCTCCTCTGCCGGCGGAACTGGGGACGTGGTGGAGGGACTCGGAGGTCGTGCGCGGGTTGCAGCTGCGCGAGAGCCAGATCAAGCAGATCGACCAGGCATTTTTGAGTCATCGGTCGGATCTCAACAATCTGGCCGCCGAATTGCAGAGACAGGAAGCCATCCTGCAGTCGCTCATCGATACCAGCCGCCTCGATGCCAAGAAGGCTGCGGCCCAGATCGATCAGGTCGTGACCGCGCGCGCCCGGCTGGAAAAAGAGAAGACGATGATGGCCCTCGACATCCGGCTGGCCGTCTCGTTCGACCAGTGGAGAAAGCTGCAGGAGATGCAGCGTAGCCAGGCCAATGCTGCCCCCGCGCCTGCTGCCGCGAAACCGGCTCCCAAGGCGGACGGCAGTGTTTCGATCTCGGAAGAACCCATCTATCAGATCGGCGGACCCGTCACCGATCCCGTGCCGGTCCAGCGGCCGACGCCCGCGTTTACCGCGCAAGCCCGGGAGAGGAAGGTCGAGGGGAGCGTTCTGCTGGCAGTAGTGATCGGCAAGGATGGCGCGGTTCGCAACGTCAAGGTCCTGCGCGGTCTCGGTTATGGCCTGGATGAATCGGCGGCCGATACCGTCACCAAACGGTGGCTATTCAAGCCCTCGACCCTCAACGGCCAACCCGTGTCGGTCCAGGCGATGATCGAGGTCACGTTTCACCTGTACCAGCAGTGAAAAACACACAGTTTTATCGAGTGCACATCCTTCAAGCGGGAGTTCTCATGCGCGCGCGCAGTAAATTCTTACGGTGCCTGCCACAAGCGCTTCTCTTCCTGTTGCCGTGTCTTACTACCGCCGTCTTTCCTCAGGCCAAAAAGACTGAAGCGGGACAGAAGCCTTCTGATCACACCATTCGTGTGGACGTGGGGCTGGTTCAGACAGACGTGATGGTTTTTGACCGCCAGGGTCGCTTCGTGCCCGATCTTAAGCTCGATCAGTTTGAATTGCGGGTCGACGGCAAAGTGCAGCCGATCTCATTTATCGAACAGGTGTCTGCGGGGAGCACTCACGATGAGGAGGTCTGGGCGAAGGCGGAGGGGAAGCCGGTTCCTGCCCCGCCGCAGCCGGGTGAAGGCAGTCGCAATCCCGGGCGCATCCTGTTGTTTTATCTGGACGACTGGCACCTGTCGGCGGACAGCGTCATCCGGTCGAGGGTGGCGCTGGCCAATCTCCTCAACACTTCCACAGGGCCCAGGGACCGGGTCGGCATATTCACGGCCACCGGACAGCTCGGTCCCGTGCAGCAGCTCACGGGAGACAAGACTGCCGTGCTGGCTGCGCTGGAAAAGTTCAACTTTCAGAGTGCCGGTGTCGCGGACCTCGAATATCCGCCGATGACCGAGGCGCAGGCTGTTTTGATCGAGCAAAACGATGCGGACGTCATCAACTACTTCGCGAAAGCCATCGCGCCGCTGATCGGCGACCGCTATATGTCGGGATCCATGGGTGGCATCAATGACGATCGCGATCTGGCCAAGGCCAAGGAGATCGCGCGCAAGCGAGCCGCCGGCCTGGCCCAGCAGTCCGCCGCCTATGCGGAACGGTCGCTGGCAGCCCTGAGGAACCTGTTCCGCTCGACCGAGGACCTGCCCGGGCGTAAGCTGGTGTTCCTGCTGTCCGATGGATTTGTTCTGCAACCGCAGCGCGGCGACATTGTCGCCCGGATCCGGGAAGTCACGGATGCCGCGGCGCGCACGGGATTCGTGGTCTATACCCTGGACGCGCGCGGCCTGGTAGTGGGCCTTCCCGATGCGACGCGGAAGCGGGCGCCGGACTCCAAGGGGGAACTGGCGCACAGCGGTGTCAACGAAGTGAGCTCGGCGCAGGACGCGCTCAACGCGCTGGCGGCCGACACCGGGGGCCGCTTTCTGAAGAACACCAATGCGCTGGACGCGGCCCTGATCACCACGCTGGAGGAAATCTCCCGTTACTATTTGCTGGCCTGGTCCATCGATCAGGAAAAGCTGAAGCCGGGCAAATACAGCACCATCCGCGCAAGCGTGAAGGGGCGCCCCGACCTTTCGGTGCGCATGCGCCAGGGCTGGCTCGACCTATCCCGCCTCGTGTCCAAAAAGCAGGAAAACCGGTGAAAGGGTTGAATTCCCCCACGGACGAGTGAAGTGGGCGCGGGCGGCCCGACCGTGCCCGGCAGCACACGCGCATGAGCTTCGCCTGACGAACTAACGCTCAAAGGTCTTCCCCCGTGCTCCCGCACGCTGGAGCTCTCCGCCACCGACTGTGCCACGAATATCGGAGCCACAAATCCACCACTTTTGAATTTCGATAAGGCCTCGAGGATCGGTTCTAGGGAAGGGTGTTCAATCGAAAATATTTCCCGACATCGGTCCGGCATTCTCCGTCCTTGTGTTTGGAGCTGCAGTAAAGGAGCAGGGGATATGACGACCAACCTTCGAGTCATGCCGAGGCGGGTGCGGGAATGGGCCGCGGGCCCGGCGATGCAGGCCTCGCTGTTCTATGGCAACACGGATGACGTTGCGCCCGGCGTGTTGCCGGACCTCTGGGACCTGTTGCGCCACCCGTGGCGGTCTTTCCGCGAAGAACGGCGGGCTCCGCGCACGCGCGCCTCGCTGTTCCATTACCTCGCGCCGTCCGAAAAAGCTGCGCCTCTCGATTGGAAAGGGCTGCTCGAGGATCTCGCCACCGGATACCGGTTCGCGCTGTTCATCCCCTCGCTCTGGTCGGATCACGCGGAACTGGCGGAGGAACGGGCACAGTTGCGCACACGGAGAATGGAGGCCGGCGTCGCCTCGCTGGCCGTTCATGCCCTGATTGCAGGCCTTGCCGTCTTTTTTGCCATGTACCGCCCGCTCGAACCACCGGCGCAGCAGAAGGACCAGGTCGTGTTCATCAACACGCCGATGCATCTGCCCTTTGCCGGAGATGGTCGTGACGGTGGTGGCGGCGGAGGCGGCGGCAAGCGCGAAAAGCTTCCCCCTTCGGGAGGCCGCCTGCCAGAAGCCGCACCCGTGCAGTTCATGCCTGCGGATCCCGGGATGCCGAAGCCGCTCGTGCCGTCGGACGATCCCCTGGATGCGAAGGCCAGCGTTCAGATTCCCATCGATCTTCCTGCTGATTTATCCCTTCCCATCGGCGACATCACGGCACCCATGGCCGGCCCGACTTCCTCCGGCCCCGGCCCCGGCGGCGGCAGCGGGACCGGAGAGGGAACCGGGTACGGCCCCGGGAAAGGACCGGGCGCAGGCCCCGGTGAGGATGGTGGCTATGGCAGGGGACGTCATGGGGGAATAGGCCCCGGCGACGGACCCAATATTTCGGGTGACGGCTTGACCCTGCCCGAGGCCATCCTGAAGCCGACCCCTCTATATTCAGAGGAGGCACGCAAAGCCCGGACCGAGGGATTGGTCGTGCTTCAGGTCACGATCCTCGCCGACGGAACCGTCGCCGGGATCGAGGTCATTAAGAGCCTGGGCCACGGCCTGGATGAATCCACCATCAGCACCATCGCGAACAAGTGGAAATTCAAACCCGCCCGCTATCGCGGTGTCCCGATCGACTTCCGAGCCCTCATCGAAGTGACCTTCCGCCTGTACTGACACTCTGAGGAAAAAAACCGCCAGCGTTCTCAATTCAGCGATGGGCTTGCAGATCGCGCAATATGGTTGATTGGGAACACTGGTGACACTTCCCGCGATCCCATCCATCAAATCTCCTGACCTGGCAGCCAACATGCCCACGGGATGATCCGGAAAGCGAATATAGGTACCAAATCCATTTGATTCCGGAGATAATGCGGACCGTGATTTCGGGTGGAAATTCAGAACTCGTCACATGCCCCGATCGCTTTTCCGCGCCGAAGGCGCCTTGGAGTGCGGCGGCATGCGGTCGCTTTCTGATTTCAGACGCGAAAAGCGGCGTCAGGCCGCCGCACTCCAAAGCGGCCGGCTCAGGATGTCTCGAGATCCCGGGTCTGTTCTTGCCGCCGGCCGCACGGAACGGGCCGTGGAGTAGGACAAGAGATCGGACGACTGCGCGTCAGGTCGCATCGGCGCGCATGAAACAAGTCTCGCGACACCGGCCGGGAACCGTTGGGACCAGGATTGTGAGGGGCTCATGAATCCAAGCAACCGGCACCGCAAGTGGTTCATCCCGGCCCTGCTTCTCTCGTCCACACTGTACCTGATTCCCCGGCTCATCAATTCCCAGGCTCAACAGGCCCCGGCGGGACAGAAACCGGCCCAGGCCGGCCGCGCGATCCGTGTCGGCGTGGGGCTGGTTCAGACCGACGTGATGGTTTTCGACCGCCAGGGGCGGTTTGTCAGCGACCTCAAGCCCGAGCAGTTCGAGCTGCGCGTCGATGACAAGCCGCAGCCGATATCGTTCCTGGAACTGGTCTACACCGGGAGCCCGCACGACCAGGAGATATGGGCAAAAGCCGAGGGCAAACCGGTTCCCGTAACGCCCCAGCCCGTCGTGAGCAGCTCCGATGCCGGGCGCACGATCCTGTTTTTCGTCGATGACTGGCATTTGTCTGCTGATAGCGTCATCCGGTCGCGAGCGGCGATGGCGAAGCTGATCGATACCTCGATGGGGGTCCGCGACCGGGCCGCCATTTTTGCCGCATCAGGGCAGCTCGGCTTTCTGCAGCAACTGACCGACAACAAGGCAGTTCTGCACGCTGCTCTTGAACGGTTCAACTTCCAATCTGCAGGCGTGCAGGATCTAGAATACCCGCCCATGACCGAAGGGCAGGCGGTCTTGATAGAACAAAACGAACCCGACGTGATTGAATACTTCGTGCTGGAGGTATTGAAGGTTACTCGAAATCGCGCAGAGGCAATTGAGAGAATCCGCGCCCGGGCAGCCAGCCTTGCTCACACATCCGCAGCGGTTGCGGAGCGGACGCTCTCGGCCCTGCGCGATGCCGTGCGCGCGTGCGCGGCCCTGCCGGGCCGCAAGCTGATATTCTTCTTGTCCGACGGCTTCGTTCTTCAGCCCCAACGGAGCGATATCGGTCATCGACTGCAGGAGATGACCGATGCCGCGGCGCGCGTCGGGATCGTCATTTACAGCCTGGATACACGGGGCCTCGTGGTCGGCCTTCCCGATGCGACCCGAAAGAGAGCCCCGGACACCCGGGGATACCTGGCGCACAGCGGTTACAACGAGGTCTTACCGCAGCAAGACGCGCTGAACGCACTGGCTTCGGACACCGGCGGGCGTTTTCTGAAAAACACCAATGCGCTGGACGCGGCATTGACTACGGCGCTTGCTGAAGTCTCGCGCTACTATCTTCTGGGTTGGTACGTCGACCCGGACACTTTGCAGCCGGGCAAATACAAGCGCATCCAGGTCGCGGTCAAAGACCGACCGGACCTCAAAGTGCGCCTGCGCCAGGGAAGGGCCGATCTTTCCCAGATCGTTTCCAGGGCGCCGAACAAGGCTGTCGAGCCGGTGCCGGCCGGGACGGACCGTATCAAGGCTCTGACCCAGGCGCTCGAAGGGCCTTTTCCCCTCGACGGCCTGCCGGTTTCCCTCCAGGCGGGTTACATCTACCAGCCCGGCAAGGGATACGTCCTCTCCATGGCCTATCAGATCGATGCCAATGGCGGCGACTTGTACGGGGATAATCAAGGAGTCCGGATCGATGTCATGGGTGTGGTAGGAAACCAGAAGGGAGTTGGCATAAGCAGCTTCAGCGAGAGCCTGTCGCTCCCCGGCGCCCCGGCAGGACAGTCCGGGCCAGGGGACAAGGTCCTGGCCCACCGCAGGCTGATTCTCCTCGAACCAGGAATTTACCAGGTGCGCGTCGCCGCGCGCGATCCGAGAAGCGGTCGTCTCGGCAGCGTCTGGGAGTGGATTGACCTGCCATGGATCACGGCCGGGAAGCTCGCGCTGAGCAGCATATTTCTGCAGGATCAGTCGGTGCCGGGAAGGGAACCGGCGCTTACGATGGAAACTCTTGCCCGGGCTCCATTCAGCATCGGGCGCAGTTTCTCCGTCAATGCTCGCGTCGCGTTCTTCCTGAACATCTACAACGGCGCCGGCGTTCAGATCCAGGCAAGGATCTACCGGGGAAATCAGGTCGCGGCGCAATCGCCGCCCCGGCCTGTGCCGGCTGCGCAAGGCGAGATCACTCGGGAACCGGTTACATTCAGCGACGAACTGGCACTCGATGGTCTCCCGCCCGGCGCCTATACGCTCGAGGTCACCGCTACCGATCGACCGGGGAAAGCGACTGCATCACAGCGAGTCGCATTCTGGATCCAGTAAATTGAGGACCGTACCTTGTCGATTTTGTGGTTCAGGAGACCGTCGCGAAAAATAACGACTGGTCCTGACGTCAGACTGCTACAACTCGATCCGGTTCGATCGATTCCCCTTAAAGGAATGATCATCGCCGCCGGTCAGCCTGCCAGCGGCTTGGCCTTGTCACCGGTGCCGTTGGAACTCATGTCAATCCCGCCCTTGAAGTTGCAGCCATCCTCCAGGATGACGCGCGGCGCGACCAGATTGCCGCGCACTGTGCTTGCCTGGCGCAAAGAGATCTGCTCCTGACCGTAAAGATTCCCCTCGATTTCGCCCATGACCGTGATGGTGCGGCCATGAACATCTGCTTTGACGTGCCCGCTCTTGCCGACGATGACACTGTTATTGCGCAATTCGATTTTGCCTTCGATCCGTCCCTCGATGACCAGGTCTTCGCCGCCTGAGAGCGTGCCCTTGAGTTCGATCGAAGGACCGATTAGCGCCTGCTCTCGTTTTGGTGCGGGCTGGACCTGCGGTTTAGGCGGGGGAAGGGGCGGGGGGAGCGGTTGAGCCAACGGTTGGACCGGCACCTCATCAGCTTCAGGTTTTTTCCAGATCATTGAATGCTCCTTTGTTCGCGGGGCCGCGGCTGGCAGACGTGACCCCCTGGGTTCCTGGGTCAACATTTTTTAAAAGACCGAATCATCAGCGGTTGGGAACGCCGCCGCGGCGGCGCCCACTGATGCTCTCTTTACAATTATATTGGTGAGCCTTCAACGGCCATTGTGTGCGGGAACACAGAAGCGCGTTTTGGGGATCGGACCTGGACAAAGCCAAACGCTCCCACCAGATGCCTTGAAACAAGCTTGCCAATACGTCCCCAGCTTCGATTTTGACCCTGTGTTTTTCGGGAATAAGCACTACGGGCATTTATGCCCTGCCATCCAACATCCTGCTCAAACTACCAGGTTCACTCAGACCTGATAATTGTGGCCAAATATCGAGTCTAAGAACCTCTCTTGCCCTGGGTTACACGACAAGAGTATGAACAGATCCAGCTTGTCCGGATCCGTCCGCGATTGGGCCCCGATGGGCGCGAGTTGCCTGGAAGCGCCATCGAGCGTACACTCGTGACGCCAGGATGATCCTGAGAAAGGAGAATCGTCGTGGACTGGACACAGCTCTTGAAAGGTGAGATCGAAAACACTTACACAACCACCCTGAGACTCTTGGACAGAGTTAATCCGGACAGTCTCGATTGGAAACCTGAGAGCGGCGCTAACTGGATGACCGTCAGGCAACTCCTGAAGCACATCAGCAACGCCTGTGGGGGCGGATGCAAAGGATTCATCTCCGGTGACTGGGGCCTGCCGGCGGGCGTGAAGATGGAAGATCTTTCCCCGGAAGAAATGCTGCCGCCGGCCGAAAAACTGCCTGGAATAGAGAGTGTCGAGAAGGCCAGGAAGATACTCCTGGAGGACAAAGCCATCGCGCTCCAGATGATCCATCGTGCCGGCGAGGATGATCTGGCCAATAAAGAGGTCGCAGCTCCCTGGGCTCCCGGCGAAAAATTCGCCCTTGGATGGCATCTCCTTCAGATGGTACGGCATCTCGATCGACACAAAGGGCAACTTTTCTACTATTTGAAGCTGCAGGGACAACCCGTCAATACCGTTGACCTCTGGGGTTAATCTAAGGCGCGCCGTATTTGGGTACGCTCCGTTGACTCCCCGAGGATAATGGCAGTTTGGGAGAGGGTCTCGTGAGCATGCACACTCGTTCCCTTGGCTGCTTCCATCAGATCGCGGCTTCCGTCCTGTTGTCCATCCTGATTGTACCTCCATTACGGGCTCAGGTTCAAAAGCTACCCCCCGGGCAGAAGGCGGAACCCTCCGGCGCTGCCATCCGTGTCAATGTCGCGCTGGTGCAGACCGATGTGATGGTGTTCGACCGCCAGGGGCATTTCGTAAGTGATCTGAAGCCGGAGCAGTTCGAGTTGCGGGTCGACGGCAAGGTGCAGCCGATCTCGTTTTTCGAACTGGTATCCGCAGGTAGTTCCCATGATGAGGAGATCTGGGCGAAAGCGGAAGCCAAGCCTACGCCGGCACCGCCGCAGCCGGCAGCGACCGGAACAAATCCCGGGCGGACGCTGCTGCTTTTTCTCGACGATTGGCACTTGGCCGAAGACAGCGTCATGCGGTCACGAGCCGCTCTGACCAATCTTATCAATGCTTCGATGGGACCCAGGGACCGATTCGGCATTTTTGCGGCCTCGGGACAACTTGGATTCGCGCAGCAACTCACGAACGATAAGGGTGCTTTGCTGGCTACCCTGGAGAAGCTCAACTTTCAAAGCGCGGGGGTGAAGGACCTGCAGTGGCCGCCCATGACCGAAGCGCAGGCGGTTGCGATCGAACAGAACGACTGGGATGCCATTACCTACTTCGTGCAGGCGATAACAGGAAAACCTGTGGTGAGGGACAACCGGGGATGGACACTGCCGTTTGATCGGTTTTCAAACCTCGGCAGGGAGTGCGATGACGCAGAGAAGACGACCCGCAGGAGGGCTGCCGACCTTGCTCAAACATCTGCGGGCATCGGCGAGAGGTTTCTTTCGGCCCTGCGCAATCTTCTGCGCGCCGCCGAAGCTCTGCCGGGACGCAAACTGGTTTTTCTCTTGTCCGATGGTTTCGTCCTTCAACCGCAACGAGGCGATATCGTCGCGAGAATAGGCGAAGTGACCACTGCCGCTGCGCGTGCGGGGATTCTGATCTACACCCTGGATGCCCGGGGCCTCGTGGTTGGCCTGCCGGATGCGAGAACGAAGCGGGCCGGGGATATGACCGGGGCTCTGGCGCACAGCGGCGTCAACGAAGTGACTTCGTCGCAAGACGCACTCAATGCGCTTGCCGCCGATACCGGCGGGCGGTTCCTCAAAAATACCAATGCGCTGGACACGGCCCTGATCACGACCCTGACGGAAATATCGCGATACTACCTGTTGGGCTGGCACCTCAATCCGGACGCGCTGCTGCCGGGCAAATACAGCACCATCCGCGCCTCCATCAAAGGTCGCTCGGGCCTGAGCGTGCGCGTGCGCCAGGGATCCCTCGACCTGTCACAGCTCGTTTCCAAGAAGCAGGGGAGCCGTTGACGTCGCATTCGGTCTTGCCCACCATTTCTCTCCTCATTGGTGTCTACAATCCCGCGAAATGCCGAAAACTGACTGGAAATAATTCCAACGATTTCAGGCTCGTGATCGTCTAAGCTCTCGAAACAGGGTTTGGGGACAGAGCGAAAGGAAGCAGGGCAGCCCGGCTCTTTCCCCGGAAGTGCGGTTCGGGTTGTCCGCGCAAGCCCCGCCGAAACAGTGGCTTGCGCCGTCGCGACGAGGAGAGACAATTGCCGCGCCTCCAAGAGGGATTGGTCTTGGATGCCGATGGGCTGGTCGACGACTGCAAGAGCGGCAGGCTCTCGGCCTACGACCGGCTCTATGAAGCCCATGGTGTGCGCATGAAAAGCATCGCCTTCAATTTGCTGGGCAACGTGCCGGATGCGGAGGATGCCGTGCAGGAAGCGTTCCTGAAGATCTACCGCAGCGTCTGCGGTTTCAAGGGCGAGGCCTCATTCATGACCTGGATCTACCGTGTGCTGGTAAACACCTGTTACGACCTGCTGCGCTCCCGGCGCCGGCGCGAGCCGGAAGCCGGGGGAACGATGACGGAGGCGCTCGGCGGCTGCGCTGCCCCAAACGCGTGCGCCGATCACCCACTGCGCCTCACCTTGGAACAGTCGCTGAAGCGCCTCCCCGAGCGCGGCCGGGCCGTGTTCCTGCTGTTCGAAGTCGAGGGTTTCCGGCATCGTGAAATCGCCGGGATCCTGAACATCGCCGAGGGAACGTCCAAGAGCATTCTGTTCGAGGCCAAGCGGGAACTGCAGCGGCTGATGCGCACCGGCAATGAAGCGAGGGCTTGACATGAAAATCGAGTGCAGGGACATGGATGGGCTGCTCGAGCGAGACGATCCCCAGGCCCGGGAAGCGCTGGCCGCGCACGCATCGGTTTGCTCCTCCTGCCGGGAGCGGTTGGCCGCCTGGGATGAAATCTCCGCGGCGGCGGCGCATCTGCATAAGGAATGGGCCAGCCCGGATCTGTGGCCCAGGATTCGGCGCGAACTCGCAACCCAGGCCGCCGGCGAGGAGGCGCGCCGACGGCAGTCGCGCGGATTCCTCACGCTGCCTCCTGGACGATGGAGGATCGCGGCCGCCACCGCCTTTCTGATCCTGCTTGCGGCCATTGCCGTGACCGTCCTGGTGCGGAATTTCAGGGCGCCGACTGCGGAAAGGCTGGCGGTTGTCGAAAATCGCCTGCTGACCGAGCAGGCGCTTCGCGAAGTCGAGGATTCCGAAGCTGCCTATGTTCAATCGATCGAAAAGCTTGCGGGGCTGGCCGGGCCCAGGCTCTCGGCGGCTGCCACGCCGCTCATGGTCAGTTACCGGGAAAAGCTCATGCTCCTCGACGAGGCCATCGCCGAATGCCGGGCGACCGTGGATCAGAACCGCTACAACGCCCACGCGCGCACGGAATTGCTCGCCATGTATCAGCAGAAGAAACACACTCTGCAGGAGCTGATGAAGGAGAACGCCGATGAACTGCGCTAGGTTTCGATCCGCCCCGAGTACCGTTGCAGGGAAACAAGAAAGCCAGGCTGTCATCCCGGCCTCTTTGAGAATGTTCGGCTGCACCGTCCGGGTCACATTTGCGGTTGTTTTTCTGCTCTTCCCGATGTCTTTGGCCGGTGGCCAGCGGCAGGAATTTGCCCGCAGCTTCCAGAAATCGGTCGACGTGCCGGCAGGCCAGGCGGTCAGGATTGAGCACACGCAGGGGGACATCGTGGTCCATACCCACCCCCAAGCGGAACTCCGCATCTCGGCCAGCATCCGGGTATCGGCGCCGTCGCAGGCGGAAGCCGCCGATTTCGGCAACAAGATCGCGATCCAGGTCAGCCAGAACTCCGGCATCACCCTGATCCGAACGGATTTTCCTGTAATGATACGGTTTTCCGGCCGGCAGCAGAACATCTCCTACTCCGTTGACTACGATATCGTCATGCCCGAGAGCTCTCCACTGCAGATCAAGAGCAGCTTCAGCGACGTGGATGTGTCCGGCCTGAAGGCGGACGCCGACATCAACAACAGCCACGGCATGCTGATCTTCAGCGACGGGAGCGGCCGGCAGCGTCTGGCAAACACCTTCGGCGGCGTCCGGGTGTCCGGCAATGCCGGCGACGTCACGATCACGAACAGCAACGGCTTTGTGACCGCCGTCAAGATCGAGGGGATCCTGACAGTGGGCAATCGTTTCGGGGATGTGACCGCCGAGAACATCCAGAAGCACGCCTTGATCAACAACAGCAACGGGAACGTGCAGCTCACCAGCGCCGCGGGACCCTCGGTGATCACGGCCTCTTTTGGATCCGTAAAAGCGAATGACATCAAGGGCGATCTGACGGTCCGCAACAGCAATGGCGCTGTGGATGCCCGCAACGTCCTGGGTGCCGCCCAACTGGACACATCGTTCGGGCCTGTAACCTTCTTCAACATCGGCAAGAAACTGAGCAGCACGGCGAGCAACTCCAACATCACGGGGTCGAAGATCTCCGGATCAGCAGAGGTGGTTAGTACCTTCGGCACGGTCGACCTCAGGGATGTGGCCGGCGATACCGGCATTCAGAACTCCAACGGCAGGATCGTGGTCATGGACCTGAGGGGGAATGCGCTATTGAAGACGAGCTTCGGCAGTATTGAAGCGGGCGGGATTTCGGGCAATGCCACCATCACCAACGCCAATGCGCCGGTCAAGCTCGACAATGTCGGGGGGGAGGCGGAGGTGCACAACACCTTCGGCCGGGTGGATGCCTCCGGCCTGCGCAAGGGCGTTCGGATTGTCTCAGGAAATGCCAGTGTCACCCTTTCGGGCGTCACGGGCGACACTTACATCAAAACCAGCTTCGGGTTGGTGAAGGCCGAGAAGATCGGCGGAACCCTGACGGTGGAGAACTCCAACGGCGGCGTGACGGCGCTATCCGTTGCCCGGAACGTCGATGTGCGCACCTCGTTCGGCCCGGTGAGCCTGAACGGCGTTGGGGGATCCATCGGAGTTTCCAGTCAGAATGGTACCGTGGAGGTTACCGGCGTGACTGTCGGCCAGGCGGGCTCTGGCTGCAATCGCATCGTGGCGCGGACTTCGTTTTCGCCGCTGAGGATCTATTTGCCCGAGAAGGCGGATTACGCGGTGAGCGCCAAAACGTCTTTCGGCAAAATCGTGAGCGACCTGCCCGTTACTGCTGCGGGGCTGCTGTCGTCTCAGTCGCTGACCGGGCAAATCGGCCGCGGCGGCTGTGAGCTGAACCTCACCAACAGCAACGGTAACATCGAAATTCTCTCCGCCGCCAAGAAGCGTTGAGATACCCGGTGCTTTTCAGTCGGACCTGGAATCCAGACCGGGTCGCAGTTCAGCCAGCTCTTGACTTGCCGCCATGCGTTTGTGATTGACAGCGGGCGCTCGAAGATACGCGGGTTGGTGGTAAGGCGCAGGAAGCCGAGCAAGCTTGGCCAGGGCAAACCCACCGGAGCGGCCCCGTTCAGCCGCGCATCCAACCACTCCCGCGCCCGGTCGTGTTGCGGCAAGGCTGCGACGTGGGCATACACCAACAGGTTGGCATCAACCGGTCCAAACCTCACTACCCCCGAAGAGATCGTCCTTTCCCCTCGGAGGCCTGGCGGGCTTTGAGGCTCAGGCTCTAGCCGCCGGAGAGGGCGCCGAGGAAGTCGGCGTTGGTCTTGGTCTTGGAGAGTTTCTCGAGCAGCAGCTCCATACTCTCCGTGACCGAGAGCGGATTCAGGACCTTGCGCAGGATCCAGATCCGGTTCAGGTCGGTCTGCGGCAGCAGGAGTTCTTCCTTGCGCGTGCCGGACTTGTTGATATCAATGGCAGGGAAGACGCGCCGGTCGACAAGCTTGCGGTCGAGGTGCAGCTCCATGTTGCCCGTGCCCTTGAATTCCTCGAAGATGACGTCGTCCATGCGGCTGCCGGTATCGATCAGCGAGGTCGCGATGATGGTCAGGCTCCCTCCTTCTTCGATGTTTCGGGCCGCCCCGAAGAACCGCTTGGGCCGCTGCAGGGCGTTGCTGTCGACGCCGCCGGAAAGCACCTTGCCGCTGGGCGGGACGATGGTGTTATAGGCCCGGGCGAGGCGCGTGATGCTGTCGAGCAGGATCACGACGTCGCGCTTGTGCTCTACGAAGCGCTTCGCTTTCTCCAGGACCATCTCGGCCACTTGCACGTGCCGTGACGCGGGCTCGTCAAACGTGGAACTGATCACCTCTCCCTTGACGGAGCGCTGCATGTCGGTCACCTCTTCGGGGCGTTCATCGATCAGCAACACGATGAGGACCACGTCCGGGTGGTTCTTGGAGATCGAATTGGCGATCGACTGCAGCAGCATGGTCTTGCCGGTGCGGGGCGGCGACACGATCAGGCCGCGCTGCCCCTTGCCGATCGGCGCCAGCATGTCCATGACGCGTCCCGACAGGTTGTCCGACACGGTTTCGAGCTTGAAGGCTTCGTGCGGGTACAGCGGCGTCAGGTTGTCGAAGAAGATCTTATCCTTGGCCGCATCCGGGTGCTCGAAATTGACGGCTTCGACCTTGATCAGGGCGAAGTAGCGCTCGCCGTCCTTGGGCGGCCGGATCTGGCCGGATATGGTGTCTCCCGTCCTCAAATCAAACTTGCGGATCTGGGAAGGGGAAACATAGATGTCATCCGGTCCCGGCAGATAGTTGTAATCGGGGGCGCGGAGGAACCCGAATCCTTCGGGGAGACATTCCAGGACGCCTTCGGAAAAGATCAATCCGCTCTGCTCGGTTTGCGCTTTCAGGATCTGAAAAATCAGTTCCTGCTTGCGCATCCCGGTGTAGCCGGGGACGTTGAGGTCTTTGGCTACCTGAGTCAGGGCGGCGATGTTCATCTCCTTCAGGTCGCGGATATTCAGATGGCCGTTTTCCTTCTCTTTCTCACGGCCGTTGGTGGCATTGGCGTTGCTTCGACGTTGCGTCGTCTCAGGCATAACTACCCTCCAGGAGGGAGAGGTTCCGGTAGGTTGAGTTCAAGATTAAACTCTCGGGGATTTCTCTCGTAGGTTAATGATTTTGGGTGGCTTCGACCACCCGGTTCCATATTTCTTTGCAGCCGACACCGGTGACCGCAGATGAGAATATCACCGGCACTTCAGGAAACACTCCGCAAATTGCGCGTAACTCAACAGCCCGTTGATTGCCGGACAGCTTGTCCACTTTGGTGGCCACCACCAGACTGGGGATCCCCAGATGATGCAGCCACTCTGCGAACTGGATATCCAGATTTGTGGGCGGCATGCGCGCGTCCACAAGGTGGATTACCAGCGCCACTGCCGGCCCGCGTTCAAAATACCGTTCAACCAGCTGCTTCCACTCACGGCTCCCGGCCTTTCCTTTGGCAAATCCGAATCCCGGCAGGTCGACGAGAAAAAAGGAGCCGTCACAGCGATAAAAGTTAATGCTCCTGGTTTTCCCCGGCGTCGAGCTGGTCCGGGCCAGGCCCTCTTCCCCCGTGAGCCTGTTGATCAGGCTCGATTTGCCGACATTTGACCGGCCTGCCACCACAACTTCCGGGATCACCGCACGCGGGAAATCACGCTGCGCGAAGGCGCTCACGATGAACTCGACTCGAGTTTGCTTCACGGCCTTTTCGCACACGCCCCGCATCAAGTCTTGATCTCAGTGCACAGGCACGCCGCCGGTGCCGCAAAGTGAGCCACATTCACGAGAGATGCATCTGGGGGCTTTCTAACTGCTAATGCGCGATGTTCTCGTTTGGACGGACGGATAATTCGGACACCTGCCCCTGGGGAACAGGGAGCCTCTCGAGGGCTACCTGCAATACTTCGTCCATGGTTTCCACGAGGTTGACTTTTATCGATTCCAGGATGTCAGGCGGAATATCCTGGAGATCCTTTTCATTCTCCTTCGGAAGGATGACTTCCTTCATGCCGGCGCGATGAGCAGCCAGGAGCTTCTCCTTTACGCCGCCAATCGGCAGGACTTTGCCACGCAGCGTGATTTCCCCCGTCATGGCGACGTCGCTGCGGACCGGAATCCGGGTCAGGACCGACACGATGGTGGTCGCCATCGTGATTCCTGCCGACGGCCCGTCCTTGGGGATGGCCCCTTCGGGGATGTGGATGTGCACATCCATCTTGCGATAGAAATCGCGGTTGATGCCGTAAATCGCTGCGCGGGTGCGCACGTAGGACATGGCAGCCCGGGCTGATTCCTGCATGACCTCACCCAGCTTCCCCGTCATGGTAAGCTGGCCCTTGCCGTCCATGAGGGAGGCCTCGGTGAAGAGGACTTCTCCGCCGACTTCGGTCCAGGCGAGGCCACAGGCGACACCGACCTGGTTGCTCTCGATAACCACCTGCTCGCGGAACTTGGGCTTGCCGAGCAGCTGCTCCACCACCTCCGGCGTGATCTTGTTGTGGTTGGCTTCCGAAATCACGATCTTCTTGGCGGTCTTGCGGCAGACATTCGCGATCTCGCGCTCGAGGTTCCTGACTCCCGACTCGCGCGTGTACTTGCGGATGAGCTCGAGCAATCCCTCGTCGGTGAACTCGAGCTGCTCCGGTTTGAGCCCGTTGGCTTCCAGTTGTTTCTTGACCAGGAAGCGCTTCGCGATCTGCAACTTCTCGAGCTCCGTATATCCGGACAGCTGGATGACCTCCATGCGGTCCTGTAAGGCACGGGGGACGGTGTGCAGGACATTCGCCGTAGCGATGAACATGACCATCGAGAGGTCGAACTCGGTGTCGAGGTAGTGGTCGACGAACATATGGTTCTGCTCCGGATCGAGCACTTCGAGCAAGGCTGCCGAGGGATCGCCGCGAAAATCCATGCTCATCTTGTCGACCTCGTCGAGCATGAAGACCGGATTGCGGGTCCCGGCTTTCTTCATATACTGGATGATCTGTCCCGGCAGGGCCCCGATGTAAGTGCGGCGATGGCCGCGGATCTCGGCCTCGTCCCTCACGCCCCCCAGCGAGAGGCGCACGAATTTGCGCCCGGTGGCGCGGGCAATGGATTTTCCCAGTGAGGTCTTGCCGACGCCGGGTGGGCCCACGAAGCAGAGAATGGTTCCCTGGGGTTTTTTCAGCAGGCTGCGCACGGCCAGGAACTCGATGATACGATCCTTGATTTTTTCCAGCCCGTGGTGGTCCTCTTCAAGAACTTTCATGGACCAGCGCATGTCGCGGATTTCCTTCGATTTCTTGTTCCACGGCATCACCAGGAGCCAGTCAAGGTAGGTCCGGGAAACGGTGGACTCGGCCGACATGGGCGGCATCATTTCCAGGCGCTGGATTTCCTTCATCGCCTTGTCGTTCGCGTCCTTCGGCATTTTTGCCGACTCGACCTGCTTTTTGAGGTCCTCCAGCTCCGTCTTTTCGTCCTTGCGGCCCAGCTCCTTCTGGATCGCTTTCATCTTCTCGTTGAGGTAGTACTCTTTCTGAGCGCGCTCCATCTGGCGCTTCACGCGCCCCTGGATGTTGCGGTCCACCTTGATCTTCTCGATTTCGACCTCGATGATCTCGTTGATCTTTTCGATCCGTTCGGCCAGATCGGTGGTCTCGAGCAGCTGCTGCTTCTCTTCGATGCTGATCGGCAGGTTGGCGCAGATGTTGTCGGCCAGCTTTGAAGGCTCCAGATTCTTCATTGCGTTCAGGATCGCATCGTAGTTTACATGGTGGCTGAGCTTGGAAAACTGCTCAAACACCGACTGGAGCCGCTTGACCAGTATGTTGGTGCGCGCGCTGGCCACCGAGGACTCTTCCAGCAGTTCCACGTCCGCCACGAAAAAGCCAGGCTCGGTAATGAGGCGCAGCGCCCTGACGCGCTGGATGCCCTCGACCAGCACCTTGATGTTGCCGTCGGAAAGCTTCACGCTCTGAACGATGTTGGCCACGGTGCCGACGCTGTAAATGTCATTTGCCTTCGGTTCGTCGACCGAGGCGTCGATCTGCGTGGCCAGGAACACCCGCTTGGAGCCTTCATGGGCGAACTCGAGCGCCCGTATGGAAGACGGGCGACCGATGACGAACGGGATCATCATGTGTGGGAACACAACTACGTCCCGGATCGGTATCATCGGCAGGCGTTCGGTCTTCTTGGAGGGGTCTTCGATCATGCTTTCAATTAACCAGCTTTCTCCAGCAGCGTGAAGACGATGTCTTTATTTTCCACCATCTCGCGCGTGACGATGAACTCCTTCACTTTCTTCTGAGAAGGAAGTTGATACATCACATCCAACATAAGATCCTCGAGGATGATTTTCAATCCTCGGGCCCCCATCTTACGTTCCAGGGCCTGAGCGGCAACTGCGACGATGGCGTCGTCGGTGAACTTGAGCTTGACGTTTTCGAACTCGAAGAGTTTCTGATACTGGCGCACCAGCGCGTTTTTCGGTTTGGTCAGAATCTCGACCAGGGCCATGCGATCCAGTTCCGACAGCGAACCGATTACTGGCAGACGCCCCACGAACTCAGGGATCAAGCCGAACTTGATCAGGTCCCGCGGCTGGGTTACGTCGAGGATGTTGGCCGGCATTGCGGTCTTGCCTTTGGAGGCTTTCTCGGAGAGGAATCCCAGGCTCTTTTTGCCCACGCGCCTCTCAATGATCTTCTCCAGGCCCACAAAGGCGCCGCCGCAAATAAAAAGTATGTTGGTGGTGTCGATCTGGATGAATTCCTGATGGGGATGCTTGCGCCCTCCCTGCGGGGGCACATTGGCGACGGTCCCCTCGAGGATCTTGAGGAGAGCCTGCTGCACACCTTCTCCCGAGACATCGCGCGTGATGGAAGGGTTCTCGTCCTTGCGGGCGATCTTGTCGATCTCATCGATATAGACGATGCCTTGCTGGCACTTTTCCTTGTCTCCGCCGGCATTCTGAAGCAGCTTGAGGATGATGTTCTCGACGTCCTCACCGACGTAACCCGCTTCCGTAAGCGTGGTGGCATCGACGATGGCGAACGGCACCGACAGCATCTTGGCGAGGGTCTGCGCCAGAAGGGTCTTGCCGGTTCCGGTCGGACCGATCAGCAGCACGTTGCTCTTCTGGAGTTCGAGGTCGCTTCGCTTCTTGCTGATTTCCAGCCGCTTGTAGTGGTTGTAGACCGCAACGGCGAGCTTTTTCTTGGTCACCTCCTGACCGATTACGTAGAGGTCAAGGAACTCCTTGATTTCCAGCGGCTTCGGCAGTTTATCACCGATCGGGGAGGTTACGACATCGTCGGCGATGATCTCATTGCAGACGTCGACGCACTCGTCGCAGATGTACACCGTGGGTCCTGCGATGAGCTTCTTCACATCATTCTGGCTCTTGGAGCAGAATGAACATCGCAAGATGTCGTCGCGCTCGTCGTCTTTTCTCAACGGGAACCTCCGGCTTGAGCCAGCGCTCAGCTACTCTTTCTTGGAGATGACCTGGTCCACAACGCCATATTCCTTGGCCTGCTCCGCCGTCATGATGTAATCGCGCTCCACATCACCCTGAATCTTCTCCACCTGCTGGCCTGTGTGCCGGGCCAGAATCACGTTCATCGACTGACGCAGCCTGAGAATCTCCCGGGCATGGATATCGATGTCGGTTGCCTGTCCCGAAAGCCCGCTCAGTGACGGCTGGTGGATCAGGATCCTGGAGTTGGGCAGCGCAAAGCGCTTCCCCTTAGCCCCCGCAGCCAGAAGCAACGCAGCCATGCTGGCCGCCTGGCCGACGCAGATGGTGGTTACATCCGGCCGGATAAACTGCATTGTGTCATAGATTGCCATTCCTGCCGAAATCGAACCGCCCGGAGAGTTGATGTAGAGCGATATGTCCTTGGTTGGGTCTTCGGCTTCGAGGAACAGCAACTGTGCCGTGACAACGTTGGCGACGTTGTCGTCGATTGGCGTGCCCAGGAATACTATATTGTCTTTGAGCAGGCGGGAGTAGATATCGTAGGCACGCTCGCCCCGATTGGTTTGCTCCACGACCATGGGTATAAGTGCCAAGCCTCACCCCTCGCTAATATTAGCATTGCGATAGATGAAATCAAGCGCCTTGTTTTGCAGCAAATACATCCTAAATGCCTGCAGGCGTTGATCCTTTTCGAACTGGGCCCGCATCGCTGCAGCCGATTTGCCGCCCCTTTCCGCCATCTTCTGGAACTCGGCGTCGACCTCCTGCTCAGTTACCTCGATTTGCTCCTGGCGAGCAATGGCATCCAGCACCATCCGGTGACGAACCGATTTCTCGGCGAAAGGCCTTTCTTCGTCGAAAACCTTCTTCCAATCGATGGAAGTCTTGCTTACATCGATGCCCTGACGTGCCAGATTGGCCGCAATCCTCCGGGCATTGTCCTCCAGCTCCTCCCGCACAAGACTTTCCGGGATGTCAAAGGAGAGGC
The DNA here is from genome assembly GCA_020072565.1 of Terriglobia bacterium. Taxonomy (NCBI): domain Bacteria; kingdom Pseudomonadati; phylum Acidobacteriota; class Terriglobia; species Terriglobia bacterium. Next base: position 119,198 of record JAIQGI010000003.1, on the reverse strand, counting down.
GTTGGACAATCTGATCCAAGACCGTTTCTCTTGCCTTCTCTTCGGCAGCTTGTTTGGCCTTCGTTACCAATTCATCCCGGGTCCGGCTGCGCAGCTCCTCCAGGCTCGCAGACCCGACATCGCGCGCGAAGTCGTCGTTGAGTTCCGCGACCTGTTTCTCCTTTATATCCTTGATTTTAACCTGATAATGCACCCGTTTGCCGGCCAGTCGTTTCTGGCGATAGTCCTCTGGATAGGCCACGTCGAAAGACCGCACTTCGTCAACCCGGGCGCCCTGCAGGCTCGCTGAGAACTCGCGATTGGTCTGGGGAGCGCCGACAATCAAGTTTACGTCCTCTTCATGAATGGGCTTTCCCCCTCCCTCGAACTCACCATCGAGGGTGACGGTAAGGTAGTGACCGTCATGAACTTCGGCGTTCTCCACCGGAACAAACTGAGCATGCTCATTCCTGAGGCTTTCCAGGGCTGCGGCGACATCGGCATCATGAACCGCCGCCGGGGCTGTTGTTATGCTAACACCTTTGTAATCAGTAACTTTTACCTCAGGCATGACCTCGAAGGACACCACGAACTTCAGCGGCTGGCCGGCCTCGGCGTCCACCTTTTCGACCACGGGTTCCGCCAGAGGCTGGAGACTGCGCTCCGCGACGGCCTGCTTCCATGTCCGGCTGATGATCTCCTGGGTCACGTCGCTGCGCAGGTCCGCGTTAAACCGCTGCCTGATGATGTTCAACGGCACTTTGCCGGGACGAAATCCGGGTACTTTGGCCTGCTGGGCGTACTTTCGGGCCAGCTTGCCGATTTCTTCCTCAACCTGTTCCGCCGGCACTTCGGCCACCAGACTCTTTTTGCAGCTGCTTACGTCGACAATTTCTAAACTCAAAGGTGTATGGTTCCTCTTCTAATGCCCCGGATGCTGCTCCGGCAGTTCGAAACAGTTCTCACGGGCACACATGGTGCGAAAGGGGGGAGTTGAACCCCCACCCCTTGCGGGACTGGATCCTAAATCCAGCGCGTCTGCCAATTCCGCCACTTTCGCAGCAGTCCGGCCTCGGATCTCTGTTCCGGGATTTCCCGTGGAAAAGCTGGGACCGGGCGAGGCGGGAAGTAATGCGAGCTATACAAAAACGGTCCACCGACCAATTGCGAAATCTAGCAAACACAAGCGATAATGTCAACGTGAGATCGAAATTACAGGGCGTGCTTGATACTCTCGAAAATAGGAGTGAAAAGCACAAGATCAACGCAGGGGGCGCGGAGGGGAGCTGAGAGCGCCGAGATTTCCGGCTGGAGGGGGAAGTACCTGGCATCCTTTGCTGCCCTCCGCGTCCACTGCGATGAGCTTTCGGAGGTGGTCATTGCGAGCTATTGTCCTGCTATCGGGGGGGGTGGATTCGGCCGTAGCTTTGTACTGGGCTCGATCTCAGAACTGGGACATTTTCGCGCTCGAGTTCGAATATTACGAGCGCCCTGAACGAGAGCGCAGATCGTGCCGGGATCTGTGCACGCATGCGGGCATATCCAATCGGATTGTGGCGCCCATCCAGTTCATCCGCGAGATCAGCGATATTCCCGCTCCAGAACTGGCGAATCCCGCATTGGCGCGCGCTCCCCAGGGATATATCCCACTCCGCAACCTGATCTTTTATTCCCTGTCCGGCTACCATGCCGAAATTCTCGGCGCGCGTCACATCGTCGGCGGCCATAACCGAACCGACTGCGAGAGCTTTCCCGATGCAGGAAAACCCTTTTGGGAACAGCTCAATCAGATCTTCAAGATCGCGATCTGGAGCCACTCTGAGGTGCAGACGGAGATCATCCTTCCGCTTATCGATATGGGAAAGGCCGAAGTCGTGCGGTTGGGCTCCGAACTCCGTGTCCCTTTCGAGTTGACCTGGAGCTGTTACTTCAATGCCGACTGTCCTTGCGGCGCCTGCGCATCCTGCCTGGAGCGCGCAGAAGCATTCGCCGCCGCCGGACTCGATTGAATATTGAATTTTGGAGTTGATCCTTGCCGGCATTCATATCGATCCGCGATCCAAAATCCAAAATGATAAGATTGATGGCATGAGGAGGGGTCATGAAACTGGGTGTCATTGAGTACATTGATTGCGCACACTATCTGCCCGGGCATAAAAAATGCGGCACCTTGCACGGCCACACTTACAGGATTGAAGTGACCATCGAGGGGGAGAACAAGACGGGGATGATCATCGACTTCGGTGACCTCAAGGGGCTGCTGCGCGAAGCCATCAGCCTTTATGACCACAGATCATTCAACGATTTCCTCGAATATCCCTCGGTCGAAAATATTTGTGAGATGATTCATCGCAAGCTCGGCGAGCACCTGCACCTGCCTTTTGCTGTCAGGGTCTGGGAAGGCAAGGGAAAGTGGGCGGAGATGGGATGACGCTCTCCCTGTGGCTCGACACCCGGCACGTGCCGCGCCCGCGCCTTGAAGGGAATCAAACTGCAGATGCAGTGATCCTGGGGGCGGGTATGACCGGCATCGGGCTGGCGTACTTCCTTGCGGAGCAGCGGCTCGAGACCGTGGTGGTAGAAGGCGAGACCGTGGCCGGCGGGGCAACGGGGCGCAACCTGGGTCTTCTGGTGAGCGGCCTCGGCGAGCACTACGCGCGCAGCGTGGCATTCTGGGGACGGAACCAGGCGGCCGCGATCATGCGCCTGCATCTCGAGAATCACGGCATTCTCGCCTCACTGGCAGACCGCCACGGCATCGAGTGCGGCTACCGTCGCAGTGGCAGTTACGCCGTCGGGATCGATAGCGAGGAAGAAGAGGAGTTGCGCCGCAGCAGCCTGCTTCTGCGGGAAGACGGCTTCGAGTGCGCCTTCCTGGAGGCGGCGGACATGAATCGCGCCCTGGGCGGTCGCGGTTTCTGCGGCGGAATTCATAACCCGCTGGACGGCGTTGTCGATCCGGTACGCCTCATTCGCGGCCTTGCGCGCCAGGCCGAGAAGGCCGGAGGGCGCATCCTGGAGAGGAGCCCCATCCGGAGCGTCGACAGGGCGGGCACCGGCTGGATTGTGCGCTCGCCCCACGGCTCCCTTTCCGCACCGCTCCTGTTTCTTGCCTGCAATGCCTGGCTGCCGCAGATTTACGGTAGAGTTACTGTCAAACCGGTGCGCGGACAATGCTGCGCGCTTGCCGCTCCAAGCGCGGTTCTCCCCGACATCGCCTGCATCGCCAACTATGGAGCGGAGTACTGGCGGCGGGCAGGCGAACACGGTATCTTCGGCGGATTCCGGCGCCTCGGAAGCTCCGCTGAGGAGGGTTATCAGGATAGTGTCAGCGACGTCATTCAGTCCGCGTTGCAGAGGTTCGTGCGCGCGCATTTCCCGGGCCTGGATCATGCTCCAGTGACGCACCGGTGGTCAGGAGTCATGGCCTTCACGCCCGACGGCCTCCCCATCGTGGGTGGGATTCCGGGCGAGGATGGGCTCTATGTGGCAGGCGGATATACCGGCCATGGGTTTGGCTACGCTTTCCTGGCGGCGCGCTGGCTCACGGCCCTGACCGTTGAGCGGCGGGACGAGATTTCGCCATTGTGCCGCATCGACCGCCCGATGCGCTCCAGTCCGGCGCTCACCGAAATCTGAGAATATCCGAAAATCACCCTGCGGCTTACTTTCCCAGGACGGGGTACAGGGTCGGGCTGAACAGGAGGCGCGCCAAACCGGGATTCGAGCGCGCCAGGTCCTCGACGATCCTGCCGGCCGCGCCGGGCTTTGCCGTCACGAACCAGCCATATTCGACATCGATCGCATCGGCGAGCTCTTTCAGTTTTTTCGCATCAAACGGCTTGATCTTGTCTTCGTCGAGGGGCCTCACAATCAAATAGCGGAGAAACTGGTCATAGGCCTCATGGAAGCGGGACGTCAGCTCGTCGATGGAGCTCTGCTTCTCAAAGCGGAAGGGAACCAGCGACGGCTTCGCCGGGATGAAATCCAGTCGTAATGTGAGCACGTTGCTGGAGGCCAGAAGGTCACCTTGAGCTGTCCAGCGAGCCGACAGCCGTGCGGCGGTCAGTTCCGCGATGTCGGTGGTGACGGTGCGCGAATCCCCCAGACTTTGGCATGCCGACGGCATTGATTCCCAGATGGGCAAAGGTTCCAGGTCGGGAGCGGCCATGGCAACTTCTTCCAGCAGCACGATCGTGGCGATTGCGACCCAGCGCAGGTCGGTATTCCCTTGGGGGACATTCATCGGAAGCATGGCGATGCGCACAGGAGCAGGGAGGTTGGGCGCCGCGGGAGGTTTATGCTTTCGGAACAGACATCCAGGCTGGAAGAGCAATCCGAGGAAGGCGAGCGAAATCAGGAGGCGACTGGGGATGTGCATCCGCATGCCCTTCTGAAACATGCGGTTTTTAATCCGTGAGGGTATGTGCATTTTCGCTTTTTCTCCAGGCATCGGATCTCGAGATGCATTCATGCTAGCCGCCAGATTCACCCAAAACAAGGGCGCGCGCCAAGGCCTCTGCAAGATGCAGCGCTTTGCGCCCGGTCGCATGCAGAATCTGCTGACGGCAGGAAGTGCCGGATGCCACAATCAGAGCATCAGCAGGCGAGCGCCGGATTGCGGGAAAAAGCCGCATCTCGCCGATCTGCAGCGATATTTGGTAATGCTCTTTTTCGTAACCAAAGGCTCCGGCCATGCCGCAGCAGCCGGAATCGACTTCCTCGGCAGCAAATCCCGGCGGCGCCTTCAGCAGGCGCAGAGAAGGGCCCGATCCCACGAGGCTCTTCTGATGACAATGGCCATGCAGCAGCACCGTACGCGGCGCAGCCGAAAATTGCGGCCGCCACTCCCCGGCATCCATACGGCCGCACAAATATTCCTCGAGCGACAAGGTTCTCCCGGCCAGCTTCTGCGCCTCGGGCGTTCCCAGGAGATCCGGGTATTCGTCGCGCAAGGTTAGAATGCAGCTCGGTTCACATCCTACAACGAATGCGCCCGACTCGATGAAAGGCGCCAGCACGGCGACATTCGCGCGCGCGTTATCCTTCGCCTCGTTCAGCAATCCCTTGGAAATCATGGGCCTGCCGCAACATGAGACCTCGGGAACCAACACCTGAGCACCGGCGCTCTCCAGTACCTGCAGCGCGGCAATGCCGATCCAGGGCTCATTGTAGTTGGTGAAGGTGTCGTTGAAAAGGACAACCTTGGGAGCTCCCTGCGCCGGTACTCGGGGCGGATGCCTGCGCAGCCAGCGACGGAATGTCCGCCGCACGAACGGCGGCACCCGGCGCTCGGGATGGATGCCCATGAGACGCTGCGCGGTCCGGCGCACGATGGGCGCACGCATCAGCCAGTTCGACAGGGGGGCCGTCGCCGATCCCAGGCGGCTCAGCACGGCAATATTCCCGAACAGCAACGAACGCAGCGCGATCCCATGACTTCTGTTGTAGCCGGCCAGAAACTCGTATTTGAGCTTCGCCATGTCGACGTTTGCGGGGCACTCGGTCTTGCACGCTTTGCATGCCAGGCAAAGATCCAGAGCCTCAGCAATCCTGTCGCCGGCATATTCCTCGAAGGGGAGGATGCCCGAAAGCGCTGCGCGCAAGGCATTGGCGCGACCGCGCGTGGAGTGTTCCTCCTCGAGCGTCGCCATGTACGATGGGCACATGGTCCCGGTGTCCAGTTTCCGGCAAACGCCCATGCCATTGCACTGTTCGACGGCGCGGACCAGGCCGCCGTCGCGGGAGAAATCGAGGTGCGTGCCGACTTTGACTGCGGCGTACGGAGGCCCATAGCGCAGATGACTGGTCATGGGGGGAGCATCGACGATCTTGCCGGGGTTCATGATGCCGGCAGGATCGAACGCTTCCTTCAATTGGCGGAATGCGGCGTAGAGGCGCTCGCCGAACAACTCCCGGTTCCACTGGCTGCGGGCAATGCCGTCGCCATGCTCGGCGCTCATCGCCCCCTTGAACTCGACCACGAGGTCCTTCACCGCCGCTGAAATGTCCAGCATTTTCCTGACGCCGGCTGTTTCCTTCAAATTGATGATCGGCTTAATATGCAGGCAGCCCACCGAGGCGTGACCATAGTAGCCGGCACGCGCATCGAAACGTTGCAGGATCTGCCGGAAGCGACGCACATACTCGCTCAGGAGCTCCGGCGCCACCGCCGTGTCTTCGACGAAGGATATCGGTTTGGCGTCTCCGCGCATGCTGGAAAGCAGGCCGAGCCCGGCTTTGCGGATCGCCCAGACGTTGGCCTGATCGTCGGGGTGGAGCGAGCGGATAAACATCGTGCCCCTGCCCGAGGTTCGAAGCCGTTGCTCGAGTCGGGCGAACTTCGACTCTACTTCCTCGTCGGTTTCCCCGAAGAACTCCACGATCAGGATCGCGTCCGGATTTCCTTGGACAAAAGTCATTTTTCGGGCGAAGGCCGGCTGCAGGCGCGTCAAGTCGAGCAGCATCTTGTCAATCAGCTCCACCGCGGAGGGTTGCAGCGCCAGAATCTCGTCGAGCGCCTCCAGGGCGGCAATGAGATCGGAAAAATGAACGATGTCCAGTCCCTTGGCGCGCGGCTCACGCGTCAGGTTCAGAACGGTCTCGGTGCAGGTGGCCAGCGTACCTTCGCTGCCGACGATCAGCCGGCTGAGGTTGCCGCCGCGGGCGTCCAGAACGCTGTCCAGGTTATAGCCTCCGACCCGCCGCATGATCTTTGGATACCGGGCGAGGATCTCATCGCGGTTTTCTGCCACAAGGCGGCTGACCGAACGGTAGATCCGGCCCTCATAGGTGTCGAGCGCGGCCCTCCGCTCCCACTCCTGCAGGCTCAACTCCCCGAAGCCGGCTTCCTCGCCCGTAGCAAGCAGCACCCGCGTCCGGCGCACGTGATCCTGCGTGATGCCGTAGAGGATCGAGTGCGAGCCGGAGGAATTGTTGCCGATCATGCCGCCGATCGTGGCGCGGTTGCTGGTGGCCACATCCGGGGGATAGCGCCATCCGGACTTCTGCAGGAAGGCGTTGAGCTGATCGAGGATCACGCCGGGCTCCACGCGCACGGAACGTTCCTCAAAGTTCGCATCCAGGATGCGGTTCATGTACTTGGAGAAGTCGATCACCACGGCAGATCCGACGGTCTGGCCTGCCAGGCTCGTGCCGCTACCCCTCGGCAGGAGGGGCAAACGGTGGCGCGCCGCCAGCGACACGGCGGCCGCGACATCGTCGTGCCCGCGCGGCACGAGAACAGCAAGCGGCTCGATCTGATAGATGCTGGCATCCGTGCTGTAAAGAAGACGGCTGAACCGGTCTGTGCGGATCTCTCCGGAAAAATCAGGGCGGAGCTCGGCTGCAAATTCCTGGATCTTCTCGTCGACGCCTGTCACGCCGTATCCTTTACCATAAAGATACAATGACACCAATCGATTTCCGGCTGTAACCGGCAACACGAACCGCGAAGACCAAGATGACTTTCTGGGAATTATCCGGAATTCGTTCCCGTCCCGAAGGTCTTTGCAGGTTGAGTTTCATGCCCGTCGGAGAATCGGAGCCCTCGATGAAATAATTGCCGCTCCAGCGAAACAATAAGGGTGACTCCCCGCGACGGTCGCGAAGGGCGGGAATGATAGACATGCGAAGAGATGTTGCCCACACTGATGGCTCGTGTCAGGGCGGTTTTGCCTTGTTGATCGCACTGATCGCACTCTCCCTCTTTTCCGTTATCGGCCTCTATCTCACCCTGACAGCAACATCGGAAGTGCGCATCAGCGACAACTACGAGAGCTACGTCCGGGCGCGTACGGCCGCGCTGGCAGGCCTGAATCATGGGCGCGCGCTGTTGAAAGGCCTCCGCTTCGACGATCTGCTGCAGGGCCCGGACGGAACGAATAGTGCCGACCCGGCCTACCTTGCGTTTGCGGGGACGCATGCATTCCGAATGCCCGTCGGCTGGTCCGCAGCCCGGATGTTGGACATCCTGAATCCTGCCGGCGCCTTGTCGGGCGTTCCCGACGACGGGATCGTGAGTACGGGTTGGCACCCGGCCGGCAGCGGCGTGGTCCTGATTCCAATTATGGGAATTGCACAGATTGTGCCGAATCCTCATGGCCCCGGGACTGTGGCGACCAGCCGCTATTTCGTAAAAGTGTCCGATAACAACGGCGAGGCCAGCGAGCTCGCCGGGGATCCGGCAGATAACCCGTTCCAAGACGGGGACGATCAGATCATCCTGAGGTCGCTGGGGATCGCGCAGACGCTTATGGAAGCCACGCTGGCTGGGACTCGCCGGAATTCGGTTGTGGTTTTTGAGGCGAGATTCAAGCGGCTTGCCACCTTCGATTTTAACGCGCCCGTAACCGTGCAGAGCAGCGCCGTAGATCCCGTTGCTGCCGGGATGTTTCTCGGTGACAGGTTTTTCATCCAGGGCGGAGCCGCCAATCCCGGCATTGCCACCATCGACGACGCGGCCGGCGACGGTATCGCGCCCGCCCAACAGATCATGGCCGGGCTTGCGCCGGCGCAGACAATGAACATCCAGGGAGCAGGGCTGGTGCCTTCTGTACAGGACATTACTCCTGCGATCGGGATGCGTCCCGACAAGCGGTTGCTGCTGGACGGGGCCTGGATGTGGGGCTTTGTCAGGCAGTCGGTGCTGCAGTTCGCCGACAACACATTTTCCGGATCTCAGAGCTGGATCGGCGCCGCACCGAGGTCACTGGGCAGCTATGATCCGACCTTGCCGCCGACCTCGCCGACGCAGGATCCGAAGGTGACCTACGTCGATGGGGACCTCCTCGTCGATGGCGATCTCGAAGGAGGAGGCCTTCTGGTGGTCACGGGCAAGGTCACCATTACGGGCCGCTTCAAATTCAACGGCCTCATTCTCATCGTCGGGGCCGGTGAACTCGACAGCGGGGGCTGGAGCAGTGTCACGGGCGCAATCTATGTTGCAGGGTTGTCGAACGCGGGTGGAATCATGAGTTGGGGGACCGCGAAGCTCACTGTCAGGGAGAGCAGTCACATCTTGTTCAGTCGCGAGGCTGTCCGGATGGCGGTCGGTTTGATTCCGCCCTTGCAGCTGAGCTTTCGCGAAATCACAAGTGCGATCGATCCCTGAAGGATTCAAGGGTAGCGGCGGACGCCCTTAAGCGCTAACTTAACCCACTTTCCCGACCTGGACTTGGACTTGGACTTGGACGTGGACCTTGACGCTCTGCTGCACCGCAAGCGATAAGAAGCGACCCGTAGCCTGATAAAGGCTGGGCGTGCAAGAGTTTGTCTCCGCTCAAAAGGTCCACGTCTACGTCCAGGTTTAGGTCCATGTCCACGTTTATTGGCAAGATCATTCCTATCTTAGCGCTTAAGCGGCGGACGCCCTGCCCTCAAGCGCTGATTGGCGGCGCCAGTCAGCTGATGCCGGTATTCCGGGTGCGATCGATGACTTCATCTGGGAGTTCGTTGGTGTCGTCGGGGCGGCGCGGGAAGTGCTCGGCAAGAGCTTTGCCGCAGCTCTCCACGGCGGCGCAGATGCCTTCTCTGGCCCTTCCCTGCTCGATGCCGTGAATGATCTTATCACGGACGTCATTCCAGTGCTGATCGCCCATCTTCTCGTGAATCCCTTTGTCGCCCAGCACCACGACGCGGCGCTCGAGGCAGGATAGATAGATCAGGATCCCGTTCGCTTCGCGAGTCTTGTATAGGCCGCCCGTGTAGAACTCCCGGAAAGCCGCTTCATGAACACAGTCGTCCATTTCCCGCCGCGGGACAAACCAGCGCCTCATGGGCAGGTGCGGAATCACGGCGTAAAAGAATGCGAAGGCGATGATCTCAGTCCAGAGAACCAAGCCAATGGTATGGAAAGCAGGGAGAGCGAGGTAGACGACGGTGGCAATGATGGTTCCGACAAGGGCCCCCTGCAGGGTGGCGTGGTGATAGTGCCCGGATGCATCCGCAACGGCAAAGACGATTTCCCCGGAAGTGGTCAACTCCGCCCTCTGGATTGCGCCGGCAATAGCCTGTTTGTCTTCGCCCGTCAATAGCATAGCTTCTGGACTCGCTCTGAACCCGTGACTCGCCACTCATCCCTCATGGCTTTGTTGACACTACCAGCTCCCGGAAGCACCGCCTCCACCGAAACTCCCTCCGCCCCCGGAGAAACCGCCTCCACCGAAGCCGCCGCCCCCGCCGAAACCGCCGCCGCCAAATCTTCCTCCACCAGGGAAAAAGGGGCCGCCGAATCCTCCCCAACGTCTGTTGGATGGCGTCTGAGCCCCGGCCTTGACGGCTGCTCCGAGGAAAACGCCGGCAAGCGAGCCGACCACGCCCCCGATCAGCATCGGGATCAGGGTTGCGCCGAAGAGCGCGTAAATGAGGTACAGGCCCGCGCCTCCTCCCAGGATGCCGCCGCCCCATTTGCCGGTGGATCCGAGCAGCCAGAGCAGGGGAACCAGAAGAAAAACCAGGAACTCAAACCCGCTTCCGAAACTGCGCCCGCGCCGGCTTTCGCTCGAAGATCGTGTCGTAGCCCGGTACTCACCCCGGACCGATTGCATGATTGCGCCCAGACCTGCGTCTACGCCCTGATAGAAGTTACCCTCTCTGAAGCTCGGGCGGATCTCATTCTCGATGATCCGCCTGCTGAGTGCATCAGTAAGGCTCGGCTCCAGGCCGTAGCCCACTTCTATGCGGATCCTGCGTTCCTTCATGGCGATGAATAGCAGGGCGCCATTGTCCCTGCCCTTCTGGCCGAGTCTCCAGGCAGTCGCAACTCGCGCCGAAAAGTCTTCAAGGGCCTCTCCTTCCAGACTGGGGATGATCAGGACCGCGATCTGCGTGGAGTCGGACGCTTCAAACTGCCTGAGCTTCTCTTCGAGACTTGCCACCTGATCTGGTGTGAGCACACCGGCCAAGTCTGTGACCCGCGCCTGGAGTTTGGGGATGTCGAGCGCAACCGCCCCCGAGGCCTGAAAAAAGAGGGAAATCAGGCCCATCCCAAGCAAAAACCACCGGATGTTTTTTTGTATCAATTACTTGCCAAAGTTCACGACCGGAGCCTTCTCGCTTCCGGGCGTGCTCTGAAAGTACTGCTTTTCCTTGAATCCGAAGAAGCCGGCCACCAGATTGGCAGGAAACTGCTTGATCCTGATGTTGTAATCCTGCGCGCCCCTGTTGAAATTCCTCCGCTCCTGGGCGATGCGGTTTTCGCTGCCTTCGAGCTGGCTTTGCAGCTCGAGGAAATTCTGATTGGCTTTCAAGTCCGGGTATTTTTCGACCACGACCATCAAGCGTGTGAGCGCGCTGCCGAGACTGTCCTGTGCCTGCTGGAACTTCTGGAACTCCGCCGGATTCTTGAGAATGTCCTGGGAAATCCGGACCGAACCCACCTGCGCGCGCGAAGCGGTCACCGTTTCCAGGACTTCACTCTCGTGGGCGGCGTAGCCCTTTACGGTGGCTACCAGGTTGGGAATCAGATCGGCGCGTCTCTGGTACACGTTTTCCACCTGAGCCCACTGCTGGTTGACTTCCTGCTCTTTGGCAACGATGTCGTTATAAGTACCCTGCACGGCAAAGCCGGGAATCACTACCAGGATCACCAGGATCCCCACCAATATAAGCCAGCCCTTTTTCATTCCAGCCTCCTGGATTTATTGAATTTGAACGGATATCATAGCATCTAACCCATCCGTTTCCTAAGATCCCCTGAGTAGGAACACTGCTAAGACACCAAGACGCCAGGAACATTGGGCGTCTTTGGCGTCCTTGCGTTCTGGCGTCTTGGCGGCTACTCCATTTTGTGGAGGGCGTGTACGAATGTACCGACCCGTCCGGAATGGGTCGTGAGCAGGCCGAATTCGGGTGGCCTCAGCTCGCCCCCCATAAAGCACCTGGTATTGCGATATTTCATTGGGCCCTCAACGGCCGCCAGGGCGGCGATGTGCAGTTCCTTGGCGCCGCTCTGCTCGACGATCTTTCTGAAGTTCCGTTCGGTAATTCCTCCACCGGGCATGATGATGATGCGGTCGCCGGCCTTGCGCACGAGATCGGAGATCAGATCGAGTCCTTCCAGCACGCTGCTTTCCTGTCCCGACGTGAGGATGCGGTCGACACCGATTGCGATCAGAGTCTCCATGGCCTCATAAGGGTCGCGTGCCATGTCGAAGGCGCGGTGGAAGGTAACGCTCATGGGCCTTGCCGATGCAGTCAGCTCGCGGGTGCGGGCCTCGTCCACGCAACCATCCGCCTTGAGAATGCCGATCACGACGCCGTCGGCGCCCGCCCCCTTGGCCGCTTCGATGTCGAACTTCATCACTGCGAACTCCGTCGCCGAATAACAGAAGTCGCCGCCGCGCGGCCGGATCATGACCTGCACGCGGATCTGCAGACTCCGCCGCGCCTGGTGGATCGACCCTGCACTGGGAGTGGTGCCTCCCTCAAGGAGATTTGCGCACAACTCCACGCGATCCGCGCCGCCTTCCTGTGCCGCCATGGCGCCCTCGACCGATTCGACACAGACTTCCAGAACCCTCTTCACAATCACCTCCCGCTGAGGATTTCTATTTCTTGCGTTCCAGAGTCACGGAGCCGGTGTCTCCGCTCTCCGTCTCCCAGGAGCCCGTCATTTTATCCCCACTGACCTTGAAGGTGGCGCTGACTCTGAGGTTTTGCTGCCCGTCGAAAATTGCAAATTGAAAGCTCAAGGTGCCGTTTTCGAACTTGATCTTTTCCAGGGCAGCCCCATTCGCCATGCCCATCGAATCGGTGATTGTGCCGGAATAGGAGACCCCGTCTTTTTTCAAGACCACGGTCAAGAAGTCCTTGTCGGTCGAGTTGGGGATTAAGGTATCCCCGACCCAGGTTCCGCTGAGGTCCGCATTCTGCGCAAGAAGCATCCCCGTCATGAGGAACAAAAACAGAGCAGCAAGCACCGAAATTCCCACTTTTTTCATAAGTCACACCTCCGTCCTGAATGGACGTTCTTAGAAACGTAAGGCCGGGAAGAATTGTTCATAAAAAGTTGGTTTACTTGTCGAAGCCGACGAAGACGGGTTCAGGGACGAGCTCGACACCGAAGAAGTGGCGCACGGCCGATTGGACGTCACGCATCAGGTCAAGGAGCTCCTGAGCGGTGGCGCCGCCCCGGTTGATCAAGGCGAGTGTGTGCCTGCTCGACAAACCGACGCGCCCGCGACTGTACCCTTTGGTGAAACCTGCATTTTCGATGAGCCAGGCCGCGGAAAGTTTCACCATGCCTTCGGGCATCGGGTACTGGGGCATGATCTCGCCTCTTTTCAGGGAACCGCGGCACCTGGCGGCTTCTTCCGCTTGTGCCGCCTTGTCCGCCGGCACGAGCGGATTTTTAAAGAATGATCCGGCGCTCCTCGCGTTAGGGTCACCAGGCCGGATGACCATGGATTTGCGGTCTCGGATGTGCAGAACTCCCTCCCGCACCTCGGCCAGGCTGGGAGAATCCGTCCGGTCGGAGAAATATCGAATCAGGTCGGGGTAAGCGACCCGGGGTTTATCGCCTGCGCGCAACGCGTACGTAACCGAAAGAACGACATAACGCTCGCGGCATGCGGTGTTGAAGATGCTCGTCCTGTACGCAAAGCCGCATGCTTTGTTGTTCAGCTCCACCACGTGCCGGGCATTGCGGTCCAGGGCGCGTACTGCGACGATCACTTCTCCCACTTCCTGGCCATAAGCGCCTACGTTCTGCACCGGCGTGCCGCCTACGGTGCCCGGAATCCCGCTTAGACACTCGATTCCCACCAGGCCATGTTCCACGCAACGGCGCACGAAGGGATCCCATTCCTCCCCGGCCGCCGCCACAAAGACGCCGCCACTTTTGTGCCTGATGCCGCGCAGGGCGATCCGGACGACAAGACCGTCGAAACCGGCATCGGAGGCGACGATGTTGCTTCCCCCTCCAAGAATGAAAACCGGCAGCTTGCGGGCCTCACCGAATTCCAGGGATTCAATCACCTGGGCCTCCGTCTCGACCTCTGCCAGGTAACGCGCCGGACCCCCGATGCCTAACGAGGTGTAAGGCGCCAGCGGCACTCGTTCTCGAAAGACGACCGGAAAAGGGGATTGCCTCATCACAGGCGCTTCTCCAGGAGTTTCGCGCAAGCGTAGACGGTCTTTGTATGAGGGACCGGAATGCCCAGCCTATCCGCCAATTCGGCCACGGCGCCGACGATGGCATCCAGTTCGAGCGGCCTTCCCATTTCGAGGTCCTGGAGCGTGCTGGTCTTGTGCGGACCCACGCGGGCGGCGCCTTCCAGGCGCTGATCCGCCGTGATATCAAGCTCCATGCCGAGGGATTGTGCCACGGCCTCTCCTTCCTTCATGATGGCACGTGCCAGGGCGAAGGTGCGCGGATCCTGGAGGATCTCCTCCATGTCGGCGCGCGCCAGGGCGCTGATGGGATTGAAGGCCAGGCTGCCGATCAGCTTCACCCAGACATCGTGACGTATGCGGCTGCGCACCGCGCATTTGAGCCCGCCGTTGTGAAATGCCTGGGCGATCTGCCTGCAGCGCTCGCTCCGGGTGCCGTCGAGCTCGCCGATCGCAAAGCGATTCCCCTGGATGTGTCTGATGACGCCGGGTTCGGCGATCGCCGTCGAGCAATAAATCACGCAACCGATCACACGACGTGCCGGGATGGCGGAGGACAAGCCCCCCCCAGGATCCACTGTTTCCAGATGTGTCCCTTCCAAGGGGCCGCCGTAATTCTCGAAATACCACCAGGGTATGCCGTTTTGTCCGGCCACGACCGGCGTTTCGGCCCTCAAAATGGGTGCCAGGTGTGGGGCTATCGCGATGAGGCCGGGGGCTTTCAACGCCAGGAAGACCACGTCCACCGGCCCGATTTCCGCAGGCTCGTCGGTGGCAAATGGATGGGCTGTCAACGACTCCCCAGATTGGAACCGAACCCGCACTCCGTGCTGGCGCATGGCCTCAAGATGGGGGCCGCGTGCCAGGAGAGCGACCTCTGCTCCGCCGGATGAAAGGCAGGCGCCGACGTAAGCTCCGATCGCTCCTGCACCTACAATCGCAAACTTCATGGCTCCAGCTTCTGCGCAACGGTCTTCCGTTGTATTTTGCCGGTGGCCGTACGCGGGATGCGCTCCACGATGTGGATCCTTTTGGGGCATTTGAAATCCGCCAGGTGATCGCGACAGAAGGCGAGCAGTTCCTCCTCTGTGGCGGGAGCGCGCAATTCCACCGCAGCCGCGACTTCCTCGCCGTAGATCCGATGCGGCACTCCAAAGGTCGCGGCTTCGGCGACAGCCGGATGCAGCTGGAGCACCTGATCGACCTCCAGCGGCGCGATTTTCTCGCCGCCGCGCACGATGAGTTCCTTGATGCGGCCGACCAACTTCAGATAACCTTGCTTGTCCAGAATCCCTTCGTCACCGGTGCGGAACCAGCCGCTGGTAAAGGAAGTCGCATTCGCCTCCGGGTTGTCCTCATATCCGGTGATGACGTTTGCGCCGCGAATCACCACTTCACCCTGCGCTCCAGAGGGGAGTAAACGCCCCGCATTATCCATGATCCCGATGTCGACATTGCTGCCGAGCCCGACTGTTCCGGGTTTGCGTTCTGCCGGCGGCAACGGGTTGGTGGCGATCTGATGCGATGCCTCGGTCATGCCGTACGCCTCGAGCACCGGCACCTTGAAACGGTGCTCGAGCTCGGCCATGGTTGCCGGGGCCAGGGCGGAGCTGCAGGACCGGATGAAACGAAGCCCTTCGGCACCCGCCGGGCGCATTCCCTCGCGTGTGCGTGCCAGCAGCATCTGCTGGATTGCCGGAACTGCGGAATACCAGGTTGCGTGGTGCGCCTGAACCGTGGACCAGAAGGAGAGCGCATTGAATCCGGGAGGCACCACCACAGTGGCTCCGGCCAGCAAGGATGACAGGACAGAGCCGACCAGCCCATGCACGTGGAAGAGAGGCATCACGCACATCGAAACGTCCGCGGGAGTGAGCGCATAAAATCGAGCGATGTTGCGCGCCGATGCCAGGAGGTTGGAGTGCTTGAGCGGCACACGCTTGGGACGGCTTGTCGTGCCGCTCGTGTGCAGAACCAGTGCTGCATCCTCAGCCGGGGAGGGATCGAGCTCTCCCTGTGATCTCATGTGTGCTGAAGAAACGAATTGAATCGAGCCCCCGGCCTCGATTCGGGATTCTAGGAGCAGGGTCGCCGGACCTGCAGCCTGCCGGGCCTGATCGGCTCCGCCTGGCGGCACAATCAGAGCTTTGGCGCCGGTATCGGACAGGTAGAACCGGAACTCCTCCAACTTGTAGCCGGGGTTCAGCGGTGCCGCTGTGCCTGCCGTCGCCGCCGCCAGGAACGCAACCACGGCCTCGACACCGTTCGGCAGTACCAGTGCGACACGGTCGCCGCGGGAAATTCCGGCACGCTGAAGGTAGCTCGCAAGCCGTTCGACTTGCTCGCGTAAAGATCGATAGCTCACGACCGGCCCGCCGGGTACAACTAACGCGGCACGGTCCGGGTTTTCCTTGGAGATAGCCTCCCACAGGGTAGTACCGTTGCTCATAAAACCCATCTCACTTTGGATTTTGGAATGCGGATTCCGGACTTGCATCAACAATCTACAATCTTTACCTGCCTGATTTGAATTCCAAAATCTAAAATCCAAAATCGGTCAATCCAGGTACCGGCGAGTCAAGTCCTGATAGGCATCCAGCCTGCGGTCGCGCAGAAACGGCCATTGAGTGCGCATGGTATCGACATTTTGCAGGTCGCAGGAGATGACCGCCGTCTCTTCGCGGTCATGCGGGCATCTTGCCAGGACCGTCCCTGCGGGGTCACAAGCGAAACTGGCGCCCCAGAATTCGATGCCGCCCGGACTGTCGCCTTCATGTCCTACCCGGTTGACCGCCGCAACATACACGCCGTTGGCGATGGCGTGGCTGCGCTGGATTGTCTCCCATGCCGAATGCTGGCTTACGCCGTATTCAGTTTTTTCGCCAGGATGCCAGCCGATGGCGGTGGGGTAGAAGAGGATGCGGGCGCCGTGGAGCGCCGTCAGACGGGCAGCTTCCGGGTACCATTGATCCCAGCAGATCAGCACGCCGATCCGGCCATAGCGCGTCTCCCATGCCTGGAAGCCCAGATCCCCAGGCGTGAAATAGAATTTCTCGTGGTAGAGTGGATCGTCGGGCACGTGCATCTTGCGGTACTTGCCCAGGTAAGTGCCGTCGGCATCGATGATGGCCGTCGTGTTGTGGTACACTCCGGGCGCGCGGCGTTCGAACAGCGGCACAATCAGCACGACCTCGAACTCGCGTGCCAAAGCGCCGAGACGCTCGGTGGTAGGACCGGGGACCTTCTCGGCCAGGCTGAAATTGGCGTGCTCTTCAGCCTGGCAAAAGTACAAGGTCTTGAACAGCTCGGGCAGGCAGATGATTTGCGCGCCCCGTCCGGCGGCCTGGCGAATGCGCTCCATGGCATTTCCCAGATTAGCCGCCGGATCATTGCCGCATGACATCTGAATCAGAGCAATTGTCGCCTTCATTGTGGTTTCCATTCTCTTGAGCCAAGGGCATCAATGATAGCATGGTCTCGCGGTGAAAGCTCAACGCGGAGGTCGCTGAGAATCATCTTGTGGTTTCCCGGCGTGCGTTGCGTCCGCCGCATCAAGATTTTGCCATGACCAGCGAGTTTCCCATGCAAACAAAGATGGCATCTGCCGGCGGGCAACGTTACGCCTTTGTCGACCTGCTGCGGGGCCTGGCGCTCGTGGTCATGGTCGAGACGCACGTGGCCAATGCCTACCTGCCACCGGCCGCACGCAAGAGCGACTTTTTTTTCTGGCTTTCCTTTGGGAATGGACTCGTGGCTCCCTCGTTTTTGTTTGCCTCCGGTTTTTCACTCGTGCTGCAGGCTCGCCGGCGGTGGCAGGGCTGGCTTGGCTTCGATCGTGTCTTCTGGAAGCACATGCGCCGCCTGGGCTTCATCATGCTTGTGGCGTATTACATGCATCTTCCCCACTTCGCTCTCAGCAAGTTCCTGGTACCCAGAGATCAGCCATTCTGGAAAGTGGCCCTGCAGGTGGATGTTCTGCAGTGCATCGTCATATCCCTGTTGACGATCGATGTTCTTATTCTATTGACGCGCAAGCAGGCGCTGTTTGTCTGGGCGGCCGCATCTGTCGGAATCGGCGCAGCGCTGGTCACTCCCTGGATCTGGGCGCAGGACTTCACGAGCCGCGTGCCCCTTTTTTTGGCGATGTTTTTGAACCCGCATGGAGCGTCTCTGTTCCCACTTTTCCCATGGATCAGCTTTGTGATGGCCGGGAGTTGCGCGGCCCATTTGTTCCTCGACGCCGTGGCACAACGGTCGGAGCCGCGCTTCATGCTGCGCGCTTCTGTTATTTCCTTGGCTGCGATCGCCGGCGCGCTGGTGGCCCGAGAATTGCCGCTCTTCAGCGCCTGGAATGTCGGCTTTTATAAAACCAGCCCGCTTTATGTCGTGGTCCGTCTTGGCTGCGTCCTGATTCTCTGCGCCGGGTTTTACTTCATGGAGAAGCGCCTGGGCTGGATTCCCGGCGCCATTCGCCTCGCGGGGCAGGAGTCGCTGCTGGTGTATTGCGCTCACCTGTTGCTGATCTTCAGCGTTCTGAGGCAGCCGCCCGTAGCCTCCGTTTTCGGTCGTGAGGCTGGGTATGGCGCCTGCTTTCTCCTGAGCCTGGCGCTTATCCTGCTCATGATCCTGTCCGCCGGGCTCTGGCACGGCTGGAAACGGGACTATCCGCGATTCGCAAAAGCAGTGTTGATCGGGCTGGTGGTCATCAATGTCGTCACCTTCATTCTCCGCTAGCCTCCTGCAGCGGGGCGGCGAGGGGCGCGTTCAGGAAGCGCACGAACTCGTCGGCTTTGCGGGTCATACCGGGAAAGACAGAGATCTTGTTCCCCTGCCCGTCGAGGATAACGTAGAGCGGCAGGGCGACTGTCCCGAACTTCTCCTTCTGATACGCCTGATTCTGCTCATACTGTTTCCCTTCGCCATCGGTAAAGAGCTGGAGCCGGACATATTTCTGCAGGCCGGCGTAGACGGCGGGAAGAGTGAAGATGTTCGCCTCCATCCAGCGGCAGTTGGTGCACGTGTAGCCGGTAAAATCGATGAAGACCAGCTTCTTTTCCTGGCGGGCTTGTGCCAGGGCGCTGTCGAGATTTGTATCCCATGTGAGTTCCTGACCGTGGCCGGCGCCGGTAAGGGTGAAGGCTCCCGCTGTGCGCGGCGGCAGAAACGCGTCAATCTCACCCAGGCTGGCTCCCATCAGGCCAGTGAAGAGGTAGAAACCGATGGCGAGGAAAACCAGCGCCGCGGACATGCGCATCACGCCCAGATGTTCCAGCGCGCTGTCGTGAGGCAGGCGGAATTTCCCCAGCAGATATACGGCTGCCAGGACGCAAGTAGCGAGCCAGATCGAGAGCACGACTTCACGCGTGAAAATATGCCAGCGCCAGACCAGGTCGACATTGGAGATGAACTTCATGGCGGCCGCCACTTCCAGGAATCCCATGGTCACTTTCACCGAGTTCATCCAGCCGCCGCTTTTGGGCAGGGCGACGAGCATGCGCGGCACCAGCGCGAGCACCAGGAATGGAGCGGCAAAAACAATGGAGAATCCCAGCATGCCCAGCGCCGGCCAGAGCCAGTCGCCTTGGGCCGTCGCCACAAGCACGGTGCCGACAAACGGGACCGTACAGGTGAAGCTGGTAAGGGTGAAAGTCAAGCCCATCAGGAGTGCTGAGGCGTAGCCGCTCCCGGAACCTGCCCTGGACAATTTCGTGAGCACGCTCGAAGGGATGCTGATCTGGTAGAGGCCGAACAGATTGAGCGCGAAACCTATGAAGATCGCCGTGATCAGGAGGTTGATCCAGGGGTTGGCGGCAAACTGATTGATCCCGGTCGCGCCGAGCAGCGCCGCCAATCCCAGGCCGAGCCCGGTAAACGTGAAGATGATGCCGAAACAGTAGACCAGCGCCAGACGGAGGCCGGAGGCGCGGCTGGCCTCGGCGCTCTTGGTGAAATAGGAGACCGTGATCGGTATCATGGGAAACACGCACGGTGTCGCCAGCGAGAGAGCGCCCATGGTCATGGCCAGCCACAGAAACGGGAGAAAGCCGCTCGCCCGCGCCCGCTGGACTTCCGCCGCAGTCCCCGCAGGAGAAGTGGTAGCAGCGGCGTTGGCGGTGGCTGCCGCGTTCGTCGTGGCGACATCCGCTCCGGGCTGGTTCGTCTGCGGAGGAGCTGCGGGTCCGGAGCCGCCGCCCGGCACCTCGGATAAGGCGCCTGTTCCGGCAATCACCCTGATCTTGAATGGAACCGGCACGCCCTTGGGCGGCAGGCAGCTCTTATCATCGCAAACCTGATAATAGGCCTGAATGCTTACTTCATAGTCCCCCGGCTTGGCTGCAGCCGACGACTTGAGGGGAATCCAGAACTCGGCACCCCCTTCGTAGGACTCCGTCTGGATGCCGAAATTCGGATCAAATGCAGTCTTTGGCGTGGATTGCCTCACAGTGCCTGCGATTTGGAAAGGTCCCTCGGAAAGCAACTTGAAGCGGGTGGCAATAGGCGGGGGCACCTGTTTCGCGGAGTACATATGCCAGTTGGCCTCGATTGCTGCCTCGAGGTTGACTTCAAATCGGGCCCCGGCTTTAACCGGCTCGGCCGGAGGTTTGGCCGTCCACTTCACCGGCGAATCCTGGGTTAACGCGATCCCCGGCGAAACCGCCAGACAAAAGATAGCTGCGGCAATTAGTTGCTTCATGTTCTCGGAGTATACCATCGGTCTCAGTCTTTTTCCCGGCCCGCTTGAGTGCCGATTTACCTTCGGCATCTGCCACATGGCCGGAGACGGATGGGCGGGTCCTGCATTTTGGAATCTTGATGCGACGCCTGGGTCTTATCTTCTCTGCTGCCTAATACCCGTCGGCACGCCCAATTTTGCGGTGGAATCTGCGGCTGCGGTATTGATGAGCGTCCTGTGAATGCGTCCAGAAAAACCGAGGGCGGACTCGGCTGCGTGAGGACGAGCCGTCGTCCTCCTCCGATCCTCCAGGCAACTCCGGGCGATCAAAACCGCGCGATTTTTAGTTCCGGCCGATGCAAAACAGGTGTTTCTCCCCTCGGAGGAAAAGCCTGCCGCCGGCGACCGCGATCGAAGTCCGCGAAGGTTCCCCGATGGAGTTTGTGCCGATCACCTCATGTTTCGGACCGGCGCGGATGACGAAGGTGTCGCCGTCATCGCAGGTCAGCAGGATCTTGTCGTCAAACGCAACGGGCGACGCTCCGTAGAAACTGGCGGGCACCGGCACACGCCCGCCTTCGTAGACCAGCTTTCCCGTTTCTGCCTCCAGGCAGGTCAGGATGCCCGCGTCGCTCATCAGGTAGAGGTAGTCGCCGTAGAGAATCGGCGAAGTCACGTATGCGGTCCCCTTGTTGTAAGTCCAGACGATCCTTTCCGTCCCGTCCACCTTGCCCGAACCGCCGAGGCGAATGGCCTTGACTACCTTGGAAGGGAAGCCCGAAGAGAGGATCACAAGATCGCCTTTGACCGCCGGCGTCGCGATGGCATGGCTCCTGAGCCCCGTGGCCCGCCACCATTCCTTCCCCGTTTTCGGATCGTAGGAGATGATGAACTCATTGCCTGCAGTGACCAACTCGGCACGCTCCTTTGTCTGCACCACTACCGGAGTGGCCCAGCTCACGCCGACCTGGCGCTTTACACGCCAGACCTCCGCACCGGTGTTCTTGTCGAGGGCCGTTATAAACGAGTCCTTGCCATCGAATTCCTGATCGCAAAGCAGGATCACGAGATCCTCATAAAGTACGGGCGAGGTGCCCACCCCCATACCCATGGTGCCGATGCCGCCGAGAGATTTTTTCCAGACGAGCACGCCGGCGAAATCGTAACAGTACACCCCTTCCGAGCCGAAATAGACGTACACATGCTTCCCATCAGCTACCGGAGTGGGTGCGGCATAGCTGCCGCGCCTGCTGCGGTGATCATAGACAGTGCCCGAATATGCTGTCCGGTCCCACACGATTTTCCCGCTGTCGCGATCCAGGCAGAGAAGCCTGAAATCGTGCAGTTTGTCCGACCCGTACCAATCAGGGTGCGTAAACTCCTTGTCCCCCGTCATGTGGATGACCGCTTTGTGATCCGGCGGAGCGGCACCGGTCTCGACATCCGTGGTCAGGAAGACTTTCTGTTCCCAAATGACCGGCTGGGAAAATCCCTGTCCGGGAATTGAGGCCTTCCAGATCACGTTCTTCGTCTCCCCCCACTCGAAGGGGAGATTCTTCTCCTGCGAAACACCCTGGCTCCCAGGGCCGCGCCACTGCGGCCACACCGAGGCCGGAGAAGTGCCGGTGCCGGCTTGCGGCGTCAGCAGACCGGGTGTCATGGCAATCAGGACAAGCAATGTCGCGGGCATCACGCATCTCATAATGAAGACTCCTCAGGGCGCAGGGTAGCAGAGGACGCAGATCTTGGATAGTTCAATTCCGAACTCTCTGCTACCTTCCGCGCCCTCAGCGTTAATCTCCTGCTCTTCTAGAGTGACGGAAGCGCTGTTCTGCCCCGTCCCAGCCATGGCCTTTCAGATTCTGAAGTGGTGATTGGACCGATCATTCCTGGCGCAGGGCTGTGACAGGCTCAATGCGCGTAGCCCGATGTGCGGGCAGCACGCACGCGACGAGCGATACCAGCGCGAGAATGGCAATAGCCGAAGTGAGCACGCCCAGGTCGAATGGCCCGACGCCATAAAGCGCGCTTCTCACAAATCTCCCGATTGCCAGCGCTCCGGCAAGTCCGATCGCGAAGCCGATGGCAAGAATGAGAACTCCCTCCTTGAGAATCAGCTTGAAGATACCTTCCGCACTGCTTCCTAAGGCCATGCGGATGCCGATCTCCTTGGTGCGCTGGGCCACAGTGTATGCCAGCAGTCCGTAAATCCCCACCGCTGCGAGGAAAAGGGCGACCATGCCGAATGCCGTTGCGAGCAGCATGGGCGATCTATGGATGGTTAGAGACTCATCGATGCGCTCCTGCATGGTGCGAACGTCGAACAGTGGTAGTTCCGGATCGAGCCCGGCAATTCTGTCTCTCAGAGCGCGGACCAGACCAGCTGGGTCGGAAGCTGCCCTGACGGCAAGAGTCAACGCCGGCATCGGGTTTTGCGCGTAGGGAAAATAGTAAGCGCCCACACGTTCGTCCGGATTCACGAGTCCGTGCAGTTTGATGCTTCCTACGACCCCGACGACCGTCAGCCAATCGGCGTCCTTCTCTGGAGGATGAGCCAGGGCTTTCGCACCCTGGGGCTGCCACATCCGCTTGCCGATGGCGCTGCTGCTCGGCCAGAACCTGCGGGCAAGCCTCTGGTCAATCACCAGGACGCGCTGCGAGTTCTCAAGGTCGCGCGCGTCGATGAAGCGTCCCTCCAGGAGAGGGATTCTCATCGCCTCAAAATAGCCGGGGGTGACGACGATCCGGTTGGGGGAGACGAGTGATTCGCCTGGCTTCATTTGATAACCCTCGGCCAGGATGACGCTGTCGCTGTTGCGGTCTCCAAAAGGAATCGTGTCGGTCGCTCCGGCACTCAGAACGCCGGGGATTGCGCGAATATTATCGAGAGCCTGGATCTCGAAGCTGCGCATTGCGGCCTCGCCCCCGTAACGTGTCGCGGGCAGGGCGACCGTTCCGGTAACCACCTGTTCTGGTACAAACCCGGGATTTATGGCGAGCATCCGGCGGAAACTGGCGAAGAGCAGGCCGCTGCCAATGAGCAGCACAAGAGCGAAAGCGATCTGGGCTACGACGAGAGCATTGCGCGCGACCCGAGCTCCACGCGTACTCGTGCCGGCTCGCTCCCTCTCGCGGAAGGCCGAGCTCATGTTGACCCTGAGCGCATGAGCCACTGGAATCAAACCAATGCCGACGCCGACAATAAACGACAGCGCCAGGATGAAAGCCACTACCATTGGGTCGATGACGATTTCACTGCTTCTGGGAAGTCGATCAACGCCAAAGGTGCTCAGGCTGTGCAGTCCCCCGTAGCCGAGCAGCAAGCCGATGCCTGCACTCAAGGTCGTCAACAGCACGCTTTCAGTTACGAGCTGCCTCGTGACACGCCAGCGCCCTGCTCCCAGCGCAAAGCGAATGGCCAGTTCCTGCATGCGGACACTGGATCGCGCCATCACCACGTTCGCAATATTCACGGCCCCGATAAGCAACACGAAGAGAACGCCGCCCCACAGCAGATAGAGGCTGACCTTGACTTCTCGAACAACATCATCCTGCAGCGGCACAACGACCGTGTGCGCGCCTGCATTGATAAGGATGCTCTTGAACTCCGGGAAGCGATTGAGATTCGAGGCGTTGAGCGCGTCGATCTGGGACTGGGCCCGCGCAAGGGTGGCGCCGGGCTTCAGTCGTCCGATCATGTTCCAGCTGTTGTTGAGGCGCGTGGTTTTTTGCTCTTGGGTGAACGCAAGAGGCCTCCAGAGCTGTACTTCCGGATTGAGGCAGTCGAAATCCCTCGGCAGAACGCCCACGATGGTATATGGCGCCTCATTGATGCGAAGTTCCCTGCCGATGACCGACTCGACTCCGCCGAAGCGCTCCTGCCAGAGCGCAAAGCTGAGGATAACCTTTCGCTCATTGCCCAGTTCGCCTTCCTCCGGAGCGAAGATTCGGCCAAGCTTCGGCCTGGCTCGCAGGAGACGGAAAAATGAGGGCGTTACTCCCATGCCTCTGATGCGCTCGACTGAACCCTGATCCCCGATAGTGAGACCGGGAGTGTTGTAGAGAGCGATCTCCTCAAAGACGTCCACGTCGCGCAGGCGATCGTAGTAATCCGGAACGCCCGAAGATGCCCTCACGACCCCGGCCTTGGGATAGCTGTTGTACATGAAGAGGATCCGGTCGGATTCCGGGAATGGCAAGGGTTTCAGGACAACGGAATTGACGACGCTGAAAATGGCGGTGTTGGCGCCGATGCAGATGGCCAGCGTGGCCACGGCGGTGGCCGCATATGCCTTGTCCTTCCACAGGAGTTTCAGTCCATATTTCAGATCCTGAATCAGCGATTCCATAGGCGCCAGCCCTTTCCGAGTGGAGTTTTCCCCTGATCCTTTTGCTCTCTCAGTGTAACGCAGAAGAACTGGTTCAGGTTCACCAAACCCATGGTTGGGTGTAGTTGCGGATTTCGGGGGCCAATATGGAAGCCGAACCCGAAGACGACGTAGTCGCTTCCATAGATCTGCCCCGGATTCTCACAACTCCCTCAACGCATCCATCGGATCCACACGGGCGGCGCGGCGGGCAGGGATATAGCAGGCGAGCAGGACAATCATGCCGATGAGCAGCGGGATGCCGATGAAGGTCAGCGGATCCAGAGTTGTCAGGTCAAACGTCAGCCTTGCAATGAGGGGTCTCGCAGCGAAGATCAGCAGCAGACCCAGGGCCGAGCCAATCAATAAGACCCGCAATGCCTCTGCTATCACCATCCTGATCAGGTCATTCTTCCGCGCGCCGAGCGCGGCGCGGATGCCGATCTCCCGTGTGCGGTTTGCCACTGAGAAGGAAACCACGCCGTAGAGTCCCACCAGTGCAAGAAACAGCCCGAGGAGTCCGCAGACTATGAGTATCGCTGCCGACATGCGCAGCGGGAAGAACATGAGAGCGACGCTGTCAGCCATGGTCTTGGCTACCTGGACCTCCACGTTTCCATCGACTTCATGGACGAGACTCGTAAGCGGTCCCAGCAGGGTGGAGGGATCTGCGGAACAGCGCGCCACGAGCTGCATCCCCGAATGGTAATTCTGGTCAAATGGCAGATAGATGATAGACATGTTCCTTTGATCGGAAATCGAATCCCGGACATCCCCGGCTACTCCGACTACATCGAAAACTTGGGTTTGGGGGTGTTTGATTACCAGGCGCTTTCCGACGGCCTCTTCGCCGGGCCAGCACGATTGCGCGACTTTTTCGCTCACGATGACAACCAGTGGATTTCCCTGCACGTCCCGAGATGTGAAATCCCGGCCGCGCAGGACGGGTATTGCCATGGTCTGGAAGTAGCCCGGAGATATGTGGGTTGTCTTCACCACCCGGCCTGGTTGGCCTTCAGCCAATTCGCGCTCCGTGAGAACAGACGGGATGAGGGAAGAACTCATGGACAAGGGCAAACTGCTCACCAGGCTGGCCTGGGTGACGCCCGGCAAGGCGCGAGCGCCCTCGAGCAGCCTGTTGTAAAACGCGCGCCCCTGCTGTTGCGTGTGTTTGTTGGTCGTCAGGTATTCCGGAACAACAATCGCCTGATGCTGCGTGTCGAATCCCGGATCGATCATATCGGCTTTCACCAGGGTCCCGACGAAGAGACTCGCCGCAAGCAAAAGTGCCACCGACAGGGCAATCTGGGGGATGATGATCCAATGTCGCAGACGCCGGCGCTCCCTTTGCGGCACCACGATGCTTTCGGCTGCGAGCGCGCTCACCAGACTCGTCCTCGAAGCCCGCAGCGACGGAACGAGCCCCACCATCAAGCCAGTCCCTATGCAGACCACAAAGGTGAATAACAACACACGGAAGTCGATCGGAACATCCAGGGAGAGTTCGACTCCCTCTATGCGAATCGGCACGTAGGACATGAACAGTTCCACAAGCAACTGGGCCAGCATCAGCCCGGCAACGGCTCCGAGCGTCGAGAGCAGAAGGCTCTCCGTCAGCAGTTGCCGCACGATGCGGAATTTCCCGGCGCCGACTGCCAGGCGGACCGCGATTTCCTTCCGGCGGGTAATTCCGCGGGCCATGAGCAGGCCGGTCAGGTTTGTGCCCGCGATCATCAGAACGATGGCCACTACGAACATCAGTGCAATCGAAATCCATTTGGGCAGGAAGTCCGCGTCGGGAGCCGCGATGACGCGGATTCCGCTGGTCGGGAGCAGCTGCACGAAGCGGTTTCCATAGGTGGAGGGAAATTCAAGCGCAATTTGCCGCGCCTTGGTCTC
Organism: Terriglobia bacterium; assembly: GCA_020072565.1. Lineage (NCBI taxonomy): Bacteria > Pseudomonadati > Acidobacteriota > Terriglobia > Terriglobia bacterium. The sequence continues at coordinate 92,168 of JAIQGI010000003.1, read as the reverse complement.
GATGACTGCCGCGGCCTGATTGAGCGACACTCCGGGTTGAAGACGGCCGATGAGTTGCACCGTGTATGCATGCTGGTCCTGCAGGTTCCCCGTTCTGTCGACCAGGCCGATCATGCTTGACGGGATCCAGAGCTGCATCGACATGCCGGGCATCCACAGGCCCTTGAATTCCGGCGGAGCCACTCCCACAATCGTGAAACTGTGTTCATTCAGTCTTATGCTCTTTCCAATGATATCGGGCGCGCTATAGAACCGGCGTTTCCACAGACTGTGGCTTATGACCGTCACCGGCGCGGCGCTCGGTGTGAAGTCGTCCTCAGGAAGAAATCCGCGGCCCAGGGACGGCTTCACGCCCAGGACGTCAAAGAAATTGCCCGAGACCATCTGGCCCTCGACGACCTCCCTTTGCCCGTCTGCGGAAAGCGGCACTCGAGTCAAGCCAAAGGACGCCAAACCGGCGAAGACCTGCGCCTGGTCCCGAAACGCCATGTAGTCGGAGTAGGCGACCGGTCCGAGCCACGGCTTGGGATTCCGCGCATCCTTCCGGTATGAGTAGATACTGACAAGTTCGCCCGGCGCGCGAACGGGCAGAGGACGGAATAGATATGCATTGATGATGCTGAAAATCGCCGTATTGGCCCCGATGCCGAGACCGAGAACCAACAGGGCTACGAGGGTAAATCCCGGCTTCTTGGCAAGCATCCAGATGCCGTAGCGCAAGTCCCGGCCGATGTCTTCGATCCCGCGCCCGAGCCTGCTGGCACGGACTCCTTCTTTGACCTGTTCCACGCCGCCCAGTTCGATGTACGCCCGCCTGCGGGCCTCAGGCGGCGAAAAGCCCTCCCGCATTTTCTCCTCCGCGAGGAGTTCCAGAGAGGACTGCAGTTCCTCGTCCAATCCGCGCTCGACCGCCTCCTTGCGGAAGAGATTTCGAAACAAGTGCCGTATGCGCTTCGACATGCATCCTCCGGATTGCCTTTCAAGCCGATTCGATGGCCGTCGTCATGGCCTTTACCACGCGCTGCCAGTCCCTCTGTTCGATCTTGAGTCGTTCGCGGCCTGATTTTGTGAGCATATAGTACCTGGCGCGCCGGTTGTTTTCCGAAGCCCGCCACTCCGCCTCCACCCAGCCCTTTTCTTCCATGCGATGGAGCGAGGGAAACAGCGAGCCGAAACTCACCCGGAAGGCTCCCTTCGTTATCTGTGTGATCCGTTGCGAAATGCCGACTCCATGCAGCGGCTCCAGGGAAATCGCTTTCAGGATGAGAAGGTCGAGAGTTCCACGCAAGAGGTCGGTTTTTTGCTCCGCCACAGGCATCTCCTATCGGATAGCGATATTACAACGCAGGCAGAGCCAATCTGTCAAGGAGAATTGACAAGGCGTGATCTTCATCGGGGAGAGAACGCTGCCAGCCACTGCAGCCGATTTCCAGGCCAATATCATGCAGAGCGCTGCGACCGACGGTTCGGCAACCGGTCGATCGAGCCGGGAGGTGGGCCGTGAGCGGCGAAGTTGCGTGGCGCATGGACATCAGCGGCGCCGCCCGGCAGGTCATGTTGGTTTTTATCGCACCCGCCTCGGAATTTCACCATGTTGCGCCGGAACGCGTTGCGGGATCCCGCGCTCCGGCTCCGTGGTCAGAAAGAATACTTGAGCGCGATCTCAATTATCCGCGGAAACTTGGCGCCAAAGATCATTCCGAACACGGAGGTTCCAAAGGTAGATTCGGGCTCCTCGAAATTCGTGTTGTTGAAAGCATTGAATAATTCCACGCGGAATTCGAGCATGTTTCCGCCCTCGCCGATCCGCGTCCTCTTGATCAGGCTGATGTCCCAGTTGCGGTACCCCGGAGTCGGCAGAATGTTCCGGCCGGAATTGCCAAATCCAAATTGTCGGGTGGGTGCCGCGAAGGCGCCGGTGTCAAACCAGCGGTCGATCGAACGTTGTGATGAATCCAGAACCCCGGAACCGATCCGGTCCGGCCGATCGCCCCAAACGCCGTCATTGTTGGGATCTCCGGGAAGAGTGGGATTGAAGCGATACCCGGTTGCGAAGGTTGTGATACCCGAAAGCCGCCACCCTTCAAACAGCGGCCGCAACTTGCCCATCCAAACCAATGGAAATGCCTGCTCCCGGCCAAAGGGCAGATCCAGGATATAGTTTAAAGAGAGGTTCTGCTCCGGTTCCTCGCCGCTCGCTGCTCGCTCTGCGCGCAGATTGCGCGGATTGGAGGGATCGTGCCAGTTTTCATCGCTGAAAATCCGGCTCCAGGCGTAGTTCGCCTGCAGGGAAAAACCTCTGGAAACACGCTTCTCGAGATTCAAGAGCAGTGAATTGAGCGACGATGAACCGCTCCCGGTGAGGATGGTGAAGCGACCGTAGTTCGGATTCGGCCGGCGATCCTGCAGCGGACCCGGCCCGGGCAGCGGCACGTTGCCGAGAAGGTTTCGTTCGGCGCGCGTGGATTTGACTCCGCGATAGGAAATCTCGACATTCCAGTTGCGCAGGAACTCGTTCTGGATCGACAGCCCCCACTCCTGGTTGTAGCTGGTGCGAAGCCGCGGCTCAATCCCGAGGATATTGAGCTCGGTTGGAACCGTTGCCTGAAAGGGATTGCTGAGGTTCAACCCCGGGCTATTTTCGGGCGACTCGGCGCGCTCGGTGTAAAAGAACGGGTAATTGCGCCCGATGAATTCGAGCGCCTCGTCGTCCCCGAGCGGATCATAGTCAATCTGGTAGAAGCTTCGGATCACCAGGCGGTTGTTGCCCAATGGATTGAATGCAACAGCGAAGCTCGGCTCCCAGTCTTTCCGATCCGGATAGACCGCCTGGCCGCTCGGGAGCCCCGCGAGACCGAGCTCGGCCGCTTTCTGACTGCCAGTCACGACAATCGCGCCGTGGAGAGGAGGCTCGAAAAGCAGCGGCGCAAAGGTGGCGACATTGTCGTGCAGAGATCGAAAGAAGGGGAAATAGTTGTATGCGATGGATCCGGAGAGGCTCAACTTGGAATTGATCTTCCAATCATCGCGGGCGAAAAACCTCCAGTTCTTGCGCCTCAAGTCGGCCCGGTCGGTGCCGACACCACGCTCGGCTACATTGGGCAAACCCAGCAAAAAATCCGCAAAGGCATCGCCGGAATAATCACCCGTGAACTCAAAGGCGCCCCGCCGCAGGCCGCCGGTGTGGGCGTTGTTGATCTGGTCGCCGCCAATCTCGGCGCCAAACTCCATGTTGTGGCGCCCACGAACGTAAGCAAAGCCAAGGCTCAGTTCGTAGCTGTTTCGAAACGTTGTGTTGGGCCAGTCACTGTCTCCGCCCAAATCGACATAGCCCGAAATATTGATGCTCGGATATCCCTCATCAAGCGGATCCAGAGTTTGCAATCCTGCGATGCCCAGAGAGGCCAGGAGGCCCCTCTGTCCGGCCTGGGCGGATAGCTGCTGCTCCGCATCACGGGAGAAGTTGAGCCCCAGAGTGGCCACCATGTTCTCATTCAAACTGTGGGTATACTCGATCGAGACGCTCTGGCTCCGTTCTTTTGAAGTGGCGCCGAAAATCGGAAGCGAGTTGACTTCGACCTGGTTGCTGTTGCCCAGGCTGTAGTTGCCGAACAGCTTTGAATTCTTGCTGAACTCGTAGTCGACTCTCGCAGTATAAGTGTCGGTGTTTTGAACTTCCGGCAGGTTGTTCACGAAGTTTCTGAATGGATCGCTCCGATTGGGATCCGGAATTACCGACAGCATCTTGGCCGCCACCGGGTGAATCGACGGCAGTTGATTATTGGTATAAGACAATCCGGTAAAAGGATCAACCAGCTGTTTAGAGAGGGCGCTGAAGTCGCCCTTTTTCATTTCCCGAGTTGGAACGTGCGCAAGGATCGTGGAACCGCGGTTGATGCGCAACCCATCGAACGTGCCGAAAAGGGTCAATCGATCCGACAACAAGGTGCCAAAGCTGCCGCCGAATTGGTTTCTCTTGAATTCGGGCAGTTTCTGCCCGACCGGATCGAAGAAATTGCGGGCATCAAAATTGTCGTTGCGGTGAAACTCGTAAACAGACCCGTACACTCGCCCGCGCTTGCGCACTTTGAAGGGATTCACAACCTCAGTAATCGAGATTGACCCCGTGCGCCGTAAACCGGCGGTTTCTTCACTGATCTGAATCCGAAATTCGTCGATTTTGATCAGGGATGGATCCGGCAGATTCGAGGTGTTCTGCTTGGGCGTCTCCGGCGCCTGCGCCGGCTTTCTTAAATTCTCCTGACCCGCCAAGGTTGCCCCCCCTGCAACCGCCAGGCACAAAACCGCGACCCATAGCTCTCTGGAAAATGTCCGCATGGTCATAGTCTCTCTGGAACCGGCCCGCGCTAGAAGAGCAACTCGCCGTTAACGATCATTTCTTTTGTCGAAAACGAAGCCCGCAGGCTCGGATTCGCACCAGGAACCTCCAGCAGTTCGAATACGACCTTCTGCCCTTTGGATACAATCGGCACACCATTGATCGCCCGCGGAAAGATGAATTTGGCGCCGACCCCCTCCTCGCGCGGCGGGAAATACGCTGCCAGCGCCACCTGAGGAAACTGGTCCGAGGAAAGGAAAGCCTTGTTTTTCAGCGTCTCGGCCGTTTCCTTCTGAAAAAACCTCCGGACGGTGCTCTCCTCGTTCGGGTCGTTGGAGCGGAAGCCGACCGCGACGACGATCCAGCGCTCCACGTCGAGCCTCAGCCCGGGTTGGATCGCAGCGTCGAAACGCTGCTTTTCTTCTGATCCGAGCCGGTCGTAGCCGTACTGGATTTGCTGAATGCGCGCAAAGGCCTCGCGGATCGGCCTGGCTGAAAGAAACCGGACATAAAAGGTATTGAAGATCTCCTTCTCGCCGGAGACGCCGCTGCCCACGCCGCCGATAACCTTGGTAAAGGTCTCGTGACGGGCCCAGGCCGATGAATTGAGGATTTCAACGGCCTTGGATAACGACCACTTCGGTACCGCCTGTTCTCCGGACGGGTAGGCGGCAGCCGTCATCAGGACGCAGGCAACAAAGAAAGATGCAGATGGTGAGCGCATCAGATTGCCCCTCGATCTCAGAATATCCTCGGATCGGAATTTTTCCGGCAACGGCAATATACTTGGAATGCCAATGATTATACACGCCTATCCTAACATGGCAGGCAATCCGCAAGCCAGGAATAGGCCTCTGCAAATCCAGTGGTTTCAATGGCGGGATTCGCCCGTTCGTGCCGTTTCTGCACATGGTTTGTGCAGGTTTTGCTCACCTGCGCGCACGAACATTTGAACTGATAAGAATGAGCAACTTCGTGCTGAGCCGTGTGTTTAAGTTTGTCGTTTACTAAAGAAACAGTTTCCCCCAGGATCCGTAGTTGAGTACACACCGGCTCCGACAGGACCTGGCCCGCAAGTCTGAGCAATTACGCACGATAATTGATTTGAACCTTTCGGTCCTGACGGCGTCCAATAAGCAAGATCACATAAATGAGGGCCCTCATGAATACTTGCCGTCGAATCTTTCTTTGGTTGACGTGCCTGGGTGCGCTGCTGGCCTCCTGCTACGGTCAGGAAACCAATGTCCAGCCGCCCACTATCAAGGTGGACTATGCCAGGCAGAAGGATCTCAAGCGCACCGCACGGAGGCTGGGCGTCAACATTGAGCGGCTGACGAACCTGCGCACCGCGCTGAAGGAAGCGACGGAGCTGGCACTGCGCCAGGATCCGCCGATGGCGAACGATTACGTCCCGATTGCCCGGCAGTGGATTCAGGCGAACCGGAAGGAAGCGCTGCCGGTCATTGCCTCCATGATCGAACAGGTAAGCAAACGTGCCCAGATGGCCGAGGATCTGGCGTTCTACCGCCAATGCACGACTCAGGGACAGCAGCTGTTGTATATGCTCTTTGACCTCGATATGGAGCGAGCCCGTCAGATCGCCGACCTCTGGCCCGCGCCTTCGGCAAAGCTGGGACAGGCCGGTGAACAGGCTCTGATTCAGTTTCAGAGTGAACTCAACGCCCGGCTTTTGAGCCAGGGGTCCGGCTCCCTGGCGGATGGGGCCTACACGCCGTATGTGCAGCCCCAGGTATCCGCCACGCTCCCCTTCGCACCCCGGCTCAGCGTGGCAGCGGCACTGGCAGCTGCGAATCAAAAGGAGAAGGCCCGTGCAGTGCTGGATCAGGCGATAGCGGACCTCGGCAACCGCCCTCCCGACCCGAGCAAGAACAACGAGTACGAGGCCTTTTTGCGGGGCATGGTCAGCTTCTACCCCGAGAGGTGCCCGGATGCTCTTGAAGCCTATAAAAGTCTGCTTTCTCGCCAGGACAACAGCGTAAATCCCGGCGTGATCTATGTGCTGGGAGAGGACAGGGTCTCGCTGAATCCTGCCGAGGCAGCCACACTGAACATGGTCCGCGCCCTTTACGGGAGACCGGAACTGGCGGCGAAGATATTAAGCTCTGATCCCGGATTGAGAGCCAAGCTGGATCAGCTTGGAGGGATCGACAATATCCTTAGCCCTTCCCCTCTCTCCAGCGCGCCCGCACCGAAGTCCTATCCAGCAAACAACCCTCCTCCGGTGATGGCGGCTACTCTGCCCGGGGCTGCCCCCAACAACCTCCAAAACAGCGCCGCGCCCGAGAAACCGCTCAATCCCTCCGAGCTGCTGCGATCCCTGCGCGGCAAGGCGGAGCTCAATCCGGTGGCAGTCCGGCGCAAGCTGGCGGATACCTGCCAAAAGAAAGAGCATTTTCCTGTCCTTATCTCGCTGGCACAGGTTGCGAATTACACGGACCCCGACCTCAGTTCAATCGCCCTCGATGTCGCGCATGGCCTGCTTCCTGCATTCGAATCTCTCCAGCAGCGATCCTCTTCCCTGAGGAGCCTGATATCGGCTCTGCGTCAGATCGAGGGTGAAGTTGACCCCACCCTGCTCAGGGAGGGGTTCATACTGGTGACCGAGTTGCGCGAGGAAGAGAAGAACAAGGAACAGGCAGCAGCTCCAACCTCATCCGGCGCCGGTGGGCTGCACCCGTCCGATGATTTCGAACTATTTCTGATCGCTCAGAATGCCCTGGATGATTTCGGCGCCGCACTCAGTCGCGTCCATGCGATTGAAGATGAGTACGTCAGGATCAAGGCCCTGCTTCAGATCGCCCAAGCGCTTACGGCCTACAACTGAAGGAAGCATGCGGACTGTGTCCCCTCGGGGGCCATCCCTGCTCTCCCTTCATGCGACGCTCCGAATTGAACCACAGATAGAGGCACAGTATGAAGATTGAGGGCTTTGCAGGAGCTCGTTATTTTCGTATCTGTTGCCCGTGCAGACTCTGCCTCGGTCCGACCCCGCTCAGAAGAGGGGACGCTGGGAGCCGGCGTCGCGGGTGAAGTGGTGGGTGGCGAGTGCGAGGCCGGCCTGGCTTAGACCAAATTTCCGGCAGGACATTTCGAAGAGCGCGCGAAGGCTCTCGGCGAATTTGCCTTCTCCCTGCTTGCGGGTGTCGAAGTCGCTGGTGCTGAGCTTGCCGCCACGAATCTCCTTGAGCCGGTTGAGGATCTTGGCAGAACGGGCAGGCATGTGCCGCGCAAGCCATTCGACAAACAGTTCTTCAACTGCCAGCGGCAGCCGGACCACAATGTATACCGCGGACTTGGCTCCGTTGGCGGCGGCATCCCTCAGGATCGCTGGAATCTCCTCATCCGTAAGTCCCGGTATCACGGGCGACACGCTGACCCCGGTTGCCACGCCGGCCTCGGCGAGCAGTCGCAGCGCTTCCATCCGCCGGCTTGGAGTGGCCGCCCGCGGTTCCATGATGCGTGCCAGGCGCGGATCGAGCGTGGTAATTGAGAAATGGCAGGATACCAGGTTGAGCCGTGCCAGTTCCTTCAGGATATCGAGGTCTCGCGTGATCAAATGGCTCTTGGTGATCATCGTGACCGGATTGCGGTATTTGAGGAAAACTCGCAGGCACCTGCGGGTGAGCTCGAGACGGCGTTCCACAGGCTGGTAACAGTCGGTGTTGCCCGATAGGCAGACCGGTTGCGGCCGCCACGACTTTCGGCGGAAGGCTTGTTCCAGCAGCTCCGGGGCATTGGGCTTGACCAAAATCTTCGATTCAAAATCCACGCCGGCGGAAAAGCCGAGGTACTCGTGGGTCTGTCGCGCGTAGCAATAAATGCAGCCGTGCTCGCAGCCGCGGTATGGGTTGATGCTGTAGGTGAAGGGAACATCCGGGCTGTCGTTTTCAGCGAGGATCGACCGCGCCGAATCCACATAAAACTCGGTCGGCACCGGTGGTTGCTCATCCTCCCCTTCGAGCGGTTCGATGTGGAACTTGTGGAAGCGGTTAGGAGGGTTATACGCCGCGCCGCGGCCGTGATCAAATTTCGGCATAGCGGGGAAATTGTATCAGAGCAGCGATCGGAACGGCCCCTCTTCTGTGCTCCACTTGACGGACAGACGGGGGCTGACGGCGATGCGGCCTGATAGGCCAGGCCGAATCACAGGTCGTTCTGCCGAGGCCAACTCCCGCCCTCCGGTGTCGGGCCTCGAAGATTTGCTTTTTTGACATTTCTACCGTGAAAAGTAAGCCTTGACGCCAAAGGGTAAATCTTCAAGTTGTGCTTTCCGGCCCCGAGACCAGTTTCGGCAGCGCGTTTATTGGATGACGATGGGGACGCGGCGGTATATGTGCATATCGGCGATTGTGTCCCACACGTGGATCTGCAAGGTGTATGTACCTTTCTTGAGACTCTTCAGAGGCAGGGCGATTGCTACGGTTGCCTCTCCTTTCCGGTCTTCAGTCTGCGTTCCGCCGAAGCCTCCTGGCCCCCCAGGCCCTCTCATGCCACCCGGCCCCGTGGCCCCGCATACCTCCAAATCCTCCGGGGCCGCCCCTGCCTCCAAATCCGGGACCTCCGCTCTGTTTGGTCCAGTCCCGGACAATTTCGGGCGTGGACTCGAGGATCTTGGTGTTGGCTCTCATGAGCATCAGGTATGTCGCGATCGAGGGCTTTTGGCTCTCCTGGGCGGCCGCCGCGCCATAGACCTGAAAATAGACATATACGGTCTGACCGTTGAGAAAAACGTTGCCGATACTGGGCACGATCCTTTTATCGCCCACTACCAGCGGATTGTAGCCGAATCCCAGATCCTGAAATCTGCGCATCGCACCCTGGTGCGTGATCCCGTCCGCCGCCGAGCCGCCCCCCGTGGCATCCGCCAATCGATTGCCCAGAATGATGGAGCTGGTGTCGAGCGTTTTCAGATCGACTGACGGAACGCTGATCGGTTCCTCGAAACTTCCCAACTTCCCGTTGCCGTTGTCGCGCACCAGAAACTTGAGCTTGTAGTCACCTGGTATGTGGACATGGATGCTCTGGCACCGTGCATTTGATTGTGTCTTGATGCCTCGTCATGTCGACATACATATGAATTCATTAATAAATTCTGCCGCATGCTGGGCATTCGTATGTTGTCTGAATTCCGTGAGGCACCCATAAGAACAGGGAAGCGACTCTTTTTGCCCACCGGTGCGAAATTGTTGTCGCTCAGGTCCGGCACTGAATGGACCCGGCCGTGAGGCCGGGATAGAGAATGCAGGGAGAAGAAGCGCCGAAGGCGCGGCGGCAATGACTTTCAGGACGCGGATGAACGCTGGCGGAGCTTTGGCCGTCCCGACGGCCAAAGCTCTGCACGCGTATCTGATCCGCGTTAATCCACGTCCGGCTCGCGCTTCCGATATAATCCTTCCTTTGCAGCACTATTTTTGACGCTCTGTATACTCCTTCTTTCCGTAGTATCCCTTCTTAGTGCGGGCTAACAAACCAGGCCTGTTTACCTTGACCTCGACCTTGCGAAACTTGCCATCGTGCTTCTGATTCGATGAGTAATATCCGATACTGTATTGGCTGGCCAGCTCATCGGCAATTTCCCGAAAGGCGGACGACAGATCCTCCATCTTCAGCGCATCAAATACGGTACCCCCGCTGTACTCCGACAGCTCGCTCAGGTAGGCGCGGCCGCGGGTGTACTCCATGTCCGAGCCGCCCGGCCCATAGATGGGCGGTCTCGGCAGCCCCATTCTGCCCCGGCCCATGGGCCTCGGAGCTCCCCTCGCCACATCCGCCTCGGTGTTAAAGTAGACACTGTAGACGGTCGCCTTCGTCTCTTTGGCCAGCTCCAGCGTCTCCTGCATTGAGGCTTTGCGACTCGCCGTGTCGACACCATCGGTGAAAAGAACCAGAGCGCATCGCTCCGTCACCGGCTTCAACACCTCTTCGAGTCCCAGCCAGACAGCTTCATAAACTACGGTGGATCCGCCGGGGCGCGTCTCCTTGATGGCGCGAGCATTCCGATCACGGTCAATACTGAAATCCTGCAAAAGCGTTACGTCCCCCGCAAAGGACATCACTGCCACTTCATCGTCCGGATGAAGCTGATTGACGAAATCTATCGCCTCATTCTGGATCCGGCCAAGCTTCCGCTCGACGCTCCCGCTCGTGTCCAGCGCAAGCAACACGTCTATCGGCTCGTCCGTGGTCTCGAAACCGCTGATCTCTTGCTTAACCCCGTCCTCTATGACCGTGAAGTCATCCTTGGTCAGATCCGTGACACGCCTGCCTTCCCTGGTCGTGACCACCACCGGCAGCGACACCATCTCGACCTCAACGTGGATGGATTGGGGGGAGTCGGATTTCTGAGAGGCGGAGGATTGACCCGCGCCGAATGCGGCCAGCGCACCCACAATAATGAAGCCGCCCGTGACAAACCATTGGAGTCTATGTCGCATATGTTTCCGGTCCTGCACCCCTGCGGCCCGCGGGGGAGACGATTGCAGAAGATTAGATGTATTGAAGGACCGGAAGTTTCACCATGGGATCGACAGCTTTTCGCCGCTGTCAGGCAAATCCAACACGATAAATCGGAGCTGATGCGCACGCTGGATCTGCAATACAACCGGACTTCCAGGCGGCAGTTGCCAAGATCCGCCTGCAGCGCCGCGACGTTGGAAATCGCCTTGCCGTTGACAGAACTGCTAGTCCCTTGTCCACTAACGCTGTTGGGATTGAAGAGAGTGTGCGGGCACGATAATCTATTTAGGGGGCGGAACAAGATGCCTTTAGAATGATGGGTGCCCCTATAGTCGCTGCCTGCACACGCGCAGCCATCGACACGACGGCCAAAGTGGACGACACGGCCACCTCGGATCTGTTTAACGGGATGTCGCGTGACATCGACAAGTGGCTGTGGTTTCTGGAAGCGCTCATCCAACTGTGAACGAGCGACGAGTGGCGAGTGCTGAATGATTTCATTCGGCACTCGCTGTCTGGAAAGGAGTGCGAGGATGGCAGAATCAGGGAAGAGGATAGTGAAGATTCTTGGCATTGCGGGAAGCCTGCGCCGTGGCTCATTCAACAGAGCAGCTTTGCGTGCCGCCCAGGCACTCGCCCCCGCGGGGGCCGAGCTCGAGGTTTTCGAGCTCGACGGCATTCCAGGTTTCAATCAGGATGAGGAGCAGCACCCGCCTGCAAAGGTAGCCGAACTAAAGAGCCGCGTGCGCGCCGCCGGTGCGATTCTGCTGGTGACCCCTGAATACAACTACTCGATCCCCGGAGTACTGAAGAACGCCATCGACTGGGCTTCGAGACCCTATGGAGACAATGCCTGGAACGGCAAGCCGGTCGCGGTGATGGGAGCGTCGATCGGTACCATGGGAACCGCGCGGGCCCAGTACCATTTGCGCCAGTGTTTCGTCTTCCTGAACATGCACGCTCTGAACCAGCCTGAAGTCATGATCACGAACGCGGCAGAGCGATTCGATGCCTCGGGGAATCTCATTGACGAGAAGATCAAGGAGCGGATTCGCGAGCTTCTCAACAGCCTGGTTACATGGACGCACCGGCTGCACCAAAACCTGGGGTGAGCGAAGCCATCCCTGTGTGGGATAAAAGGAGAAAGCGCTCTGAAGGGGCGAAAGAACCTGCAATCTCGAAATCCGTGCAAGGTCATGCCGCTCCAAGGCGGCCAAAGTGAAACTCTGGAAGTGTTCATGCAGGATTCTCGATGAAAACACTCATCGGCGTTTTCGGCATCCTCCTGATTCTCATCATCCTGCAGGACGGTTTTGAGGCGATTATCCTCCCCCGGCGGGTAACCAGGCGGTTTCGATTTACGAGATTTTTCTACCGCATGATTTGGATTCCGTGGCGGGCCCTCGCGCGGCGAATGAGGTCCGGCAAGCGGCGGGAGGACTACCTCAGCTGGTTCGGGCCCCTCTCTTTGATTCTTCTGCTATCCGTCTGGGCGTCAGGACTTCTTATGGGCTTTGCCATGCTTCAGTGGGCCCTGGTTTCGCCGCTCCACGCGCCTGACGGACCCGTACGTTTCGGCACTTATGTCTACATGAGCGGCACCACGTTTTTTACCCTGGGCTATGGAGATGTGACTCCTGCCGCTCCGCTCGGACGCGTGCTGGCAGTAGTCGAAACCGGGATGGGCTTCGGGTTCTTTGCGCTCGTAATTGGTTATCTGCCCGTGATCTATCAGGCGTTCTCCCGGCGCGAGACCAACATCTCGCTGCTCGACGCACGCGCCGGATCGCCGCCGAGCGCCGCGGAACTGCTGCGCCGCCACGGGAACCGCGTGGAAGCGATCGATGACCTCCTCCGGGACTGGGAGCACTGGTCGGCAGACCTGATGGAGAGCCACATTTCTTATCCGGTTCTTTGCTACTACCGCTCTCAACACAATAACCAGTCCTGGTTGGCAGCCTTGACGGCGATTCTCGACACGAGCGCACTGGTAATAGTCGGGGTGGATGGGGCTGCAGAGCGGCAGGCAGAGCTGACCTTCGCAATGGCACGCCACGCCGTCGTGGACCTGGCGCAGACATTCAACATGCCGCCTCGAGCCCCCGTCCCGGATCGGCTCCCGCCCGATGAATTGACACGGTTGCGTTCCACCCTCGCCGACTCCGGCGTCAGGCTGCGCCAGGATGCGGCCGCCGACGCGAAACTGCCCAAGTTAAGGCGGATGTACGAGCCCTATGTCAACGCGTTGGCAGAGTTTTTGTTCATGCCTCTACCCCGCTGGACTCCGGCCTCTGCCGTCGTCGACAACTGGCAGACGAGCGCATGGGGAAGAATCTCTGCAAGAACCGCCGCATCGACCTCCATTGGGACGGATGACGAGGAGCACCTCTAACCATAGCCCAGGCACGTCAAGGGAAGAAACCGGCACGCAAGGATTACTCGTATTTCAGCGCCACGGCGGGATCCACCCTGGCCGCGCGCCGGGCCGGAGTCAGGCTTGCCAGGACGGCAACGGCGAACAGAATCGCGGAGACGAGGACGAGCGTGAGCAGATCCTTGGGCGCCACGGCGAACAAAAAAGTCTTCATATATCCCGTCAGCCAGAATGCGCCCGCGACCCCGAGGCCCACTCCGAGGAGAGCGAGCAGCGCGGCCTTCCCGAGAACCATGCCGACAACATCCGCGGCCTGCGCACCCAGCGTCATGCGGATGCCGATCTCATGGGTCCTCTGCGCGACCGCATAGTTGATGAGACCGTACAATCCAATCGCCGCCATCGACACCGCGACAAAGGCGAAGAAACCAAACAGGCCGAGGTAAAACCTCGTCGTCGCCAGATGGGGCTCGTACAGATCCTTCATGGTGAGGATCTCGACCGGCGAGCGCGGATCCAGGGCCCACACCTCCCGCTTCAGGGCCGGCACCAGATTGCGCGGGTCGCGCTCGCTCCTGACGACAAACGAGACATAGCCCATGATCCAGTTGGCGGCAGCCGGCACATAAACCTTGGGGCCATATTCACTCTGCAGCGTCCGGTACCTGGCGTCCCCGACTACCCCGACCACTTCACGGGGGACGGTTTCACTTCGCAGGCGCAGCTTCCTGCCGATCGGATCTGCGCCTGGAAAGAATTTCTGCGCCGCTTGCCGGCTCAGGATCACCACGGGAGCGTTATCGGCATCGTCCCGCTCCGTAAAGGCGCGGCCCCGCAGCAGCGGAATGCCCATGGCAGCGAGATAGCCGGCTGTCGAGCCGACCGGCTCGACAGCACGCCAATCCGGTTTTGCCGCGCCTTCCTCGACCGAAGCCGATGTGTAGGCGCCGGAACCGTCCAGCGGGAACATGCTGGACGCGGCGGCCGCCCGGACCTGCGGCAGCGCGCGCAGGCGTTGGAGCAGGTCGTTCATGAATCGGCCGCGGTTTCCCTCGGAAAGTTGGTACAGACTCGTTCCCGGAGGCGCCACGCGAAAGGTGAGGACATTCCTGGGGTCGAACCCGAGTTCGACGTTCTGAAGCCTCAGGAAGCTGTTGATCATCAATCCCGCCCCGGCAAGCAGGACCAGCGCCAATGCTACCTCGGCGACCACCAGTACAGCCCTCTTCCTGTTAGTGGAGCGGGACGCCGCGGTCGTGATTCCCTCTTTGAGGGTGGCCACGAGATTCGGCTTCGAAGCCGTGAGCGCCGGCAGCAGGCCGAAGAGGAAGGCGGTGAGGGTGGAGGCGCCGACGGCAAACAACAGGACTGCAGGATTCAGGCGCGCCTCACCTGGCCCCGGGATGCCGGGCGCTTTCCAGGCAACGAACAGGCTCACCCCCAGGTAGGCGAGCAGAATGCCGGCCGCGCCCCCGAGGGAGGACAGCAACACGCTTTCGGTAAGCAGATACCGGACGATGCGCACCCGTGACGCCCCGAGGGCCGCGCGCAGGGCCATTTCCCGCGCGCGCACGGAAGCGCGGGCCAGGAGGAGGTTCGCCACGTTCACGCAGGCGACGAGCAGGACAAACAGGACCGCGCCGAACAGGGTCCACACAACCGTTCGATTCAGCGGACTGGTGTAGTCGGTCCACGCTCTCAGATCTACGCCGAACATCCTGCGGGTTTTGTCCGAACCTTGCGCCAGGCGGGCTTCCAGCAGGTTCATGGCAGTCTGCGCCTGAGACAGGGAGACGTTGCCTTTGAGCCGTCCGACGACGGTAAACCCGCCGCCGGGCATCGTGCTCGATCGCGAGGGGTCCTCATCGAGCACCCAGGGAATCCAATAGTTGGTTCCGGCGACCGGGAATCCCGCGCGCGCGGGCATGACGCCGATGACGGTATAGGGCTTGTTCTCGATGGAAACGATTTTGCCGATGACATTCCGCTCGCCGCCGTACCGTTTTTGCCAGAAACCGTATCCCAGGATGACCACGTTCCCCTTCCCCGGCTGGTCTGCGTCGGGATCGAAGTCGCGGCCGAGCGCGGGTTGAATCCCGGCCATCCGGAAAATGTCGGCGCTTGCGATCAGTCCCGTCACGCGCGCCGGCTCGCCCTGGTCGACCCAGGCCAGGGAGCGCGTTCGATAGACGACGAGTTGGGCGAACACCTCGTTGTCCCGCCGCCAGTCCCGTAAGCTTGCCATCGACGGCGCGCGCCTGCCCTCCTGCACATCCTTCAAATACACTGAATACACGAGGGCTACCCGGTCCGGATTACGGAAGGAGTACTCGGGGAACAGCGACGCGTGCACGACCGTGAATATGGCGGTGGTCGATCCGATGCCGATCGCCAGCGTCAATACGGCGGCAAGTGTGAACACGCGGCTCTTCACAAGCGCCCGCGCGGCAAAGCGCACGTCCTGGCCGAGGCGGTCAAGCCAGCCGAAGCGCCACACCTCGGCGGTCATTTCGCTGAACATCGTGACATTGCCGAACTTCCGCCGCGCCGCATAGCGCGCTTCCTCGGGCGACATCCCGGCCTCGATATTTTCACTGATTTCAATATCGAGGTGTTCCCGGATCTCCTCCTCGACTTCGCTGCCCGCGGGCCGCCTATTCAGGCGTCCCCATAGATCCGCAAATCCACGCATCAGATTCATGATCGCCTCTCTTCCGGAGAAGCCTGCACGATTCGTGTGATGGCGCGCACCAGCCGTTCCCATTTTGTGGTCTCGACCGCGAGCTGCTTTCGCCCGGAACGGGTGAGGCGATAGTATTTGGCGCGGCGGTTGTTCTTCGAGACTCCCCATTCGGACGCGATCCACCCCCGGCGCAGCAGGCGGTGAAGCGCCGGATACAGCGAACCGTGGTCCACCTGCAGGATATCCTCGGACGTGTGCTCGATCGCGGTCGCGATCGCGTGGCCATGCATGGGTTCGAACAGCAGGGTGCGCAAAATGATCATGTCCAGGGTGCCCTGGAGCAGATCCTCCCGTTCATTCGTTTTTGATTTGGGCGTTTCCGATCGGGGCATGTTGGCTTCACTCCGCAAAAGCAAATGACCTGACGGCCACCCGTCTTTCCCGGCGGCGTGGATACATTGGTAGAATGCCTACTCTACGACTTCTCGGGTAGATTGTCAACCAGATGCTCCTGCGATAGAGTAATCACAGAATTGCGGAGCAAGCTGTTTCAGGACTGCATCAAACCCGTAGGAGAAAAAAGTCATGGTCAGGATCGCTCATGTCCTGTCTGTGGGGATTCCTTTTGTGATTGGGTACTCTGCCTACCCAATGCAGGCGCAGTCATCTCTGCTTGGGCGCTGGGGGAATCTCCTTGAGCCCAAATAGGGCCTGGAGCCCGCGCATTCGGGACTCGGGAGATCGCGCAGGCGCCGCTGCCGCCAATTCCCGCCCTGTTGTATACTGGCGGCTGCAAAATCTCGGAGATCTCATTCATGCCGAACACTGCCTGGTATCGGAACCTCGTCGTCATCTGGACTTTGGTCCTCCTGCTCCCACCGCTGGGGCTGATCCTGTTATGGATGAGGCGCGACAGCCGCTTGGCGGCGAAATTGCTGGGATCACTGGCTGCATTTGCGTTTGCAGTGGTCCACCTCTTTCTTTTCTGGGGCCTTAGAATGGAGATGGACGGGAGCTTGACTCATCCGATCTTTACCCTCAGGAATCGCGAAAGCCACAGCGCGGAGATTGAAAAGCGCCGCAAGGAGGAGCTCTCCATCGATGCGAGCCAATTGCAGGCTCCGTTGCCGGAAACGACTCCCTGGGTCTCTGCAACCGCTGCAACGGGCGCGGAGCTGCGATCACCGCCTGCGGTTGATCGCTTCTACTGGCCGGAGTTTCGTGGCCCGGGACGCAACGGGATCTATGCCGGAGGCGGAATGCTCACCGACTGGCCCTCAGGCAAGCTTCCGCTCCTCTGGAAGCGTCCTGTCGGCGGTGGGTACGCCTCAGTGGTAGTGGCGGATGGATTGATTTTCACCATCGAGCAGCGCCGGCAAAAGGAAGTTGTCGCCGCGTATGCCATCGATTCCGGGCGGGAGCAGTGGATCCACGGCTGGGACGCCGAATTCCGGGAGACCATGGGCGGTGACGGACCGCGCGCAACACCCACCTGGCATGAAGGGCGCCTCTACGCCCTCGGCGCCACCGGCGAGTTTCGCTGCCTTGACGCCCGATCCGGCAGTCGCATATGGTCACGCAACATACTCACAGACAACCAGGCTGAGAACATCCCTTGGGGGATGGCCGCCTCGCCCCTCATCGTAGACGATAAGGTGATCGTCCTGGCCGGCGGCCCGCATGGCAAATCGGTTGTCGCCTATAACAGGCTGACGGGGGATCCGATCTGGAAAGCGCTCGACGACCGTCAAGCCTACACCTCCCCGCAACTGATCACCCTCGCCGGCCGTCGGCAGATCCTGGTCGTAAGCGCGAATCGGGCCATGGGCTTGACTGTCGAGAACGGCTCGCTTCTCTGGGAATATCCCTGGGTCACCCACGAGGGCATCAACGTGGCGCAGCCGATCGCACTAACGGACGATTGTTTTTTCATCTCCGCCGGATATGACCACGGCGCCGCTCTGGTCGAGGTCTTCCGCAGGGATGACGGTTACGGGGCGCGCACAGTCTGGCAGAACAACCGCATGAAAAACAAGTTCGGCAGCTCAGTTCTGTACGAAGGATATATCTACGGCCTCGACGAGGCGATCCTCGCGTGCCTCGATCCGGCGAGCGGCGAGCTCAAATGGAAGGGCGGGCGCTACGGCTACGGACAGCTGCTGCTCGTTTCCGGCCATTTGATCATCAGCAGTGAGAACGGCGTCGTCGCGCTCGTGAAGGCCAGCCCGGAACGATATCAGGAAATTGCGCGCTTTCCGGCGGTCGAGGGGAAAACGTGGAATGTCCCGGCGATTGCGGACGGGCGGCTGATCGTACGCAACAGCACCGAGATGGCCTGCTTCCGGATCGCCAAATCAGAACCCAGAGCGCTTCAGCCATCCGTCAAATGACCGGGAATCCCGTCTTCGGGTCAGTCACCTGGCAGCATCAGGATATTTATTTCACAAAAATATCCGCGAGCAGTCTCATCAGAAGGGAAGGGCGGCGGTCGCCCCTGCGCGCAAATCCGTTGCCGTGCTTCCCGGCGTGCACAGTTTTGACGGCGGCGTCCACCTGTTTGGGGTGGTCTGCGTCCCGCTGAGCCTGCTCAAAATCCCGCCTGTCACACATCTCTTTCTGAGAGGTGTGATCGAGTACACCATGTAATATCAGTATATGAGCGCTGATTTTCTCGCTGCCTTCGCCGGTGTGCCGGGAAACTGTAATATACTTCGGCTATGGTTCGGAGTTCGAGAAGACACGCTGGAACCAGGAAGATCATGTCCGGCCTGATCGCTTTCTCCAGACGCGCAGAAAATTTTCCAAAACATCCTGTTTCTGCAGGTTTTGAGGCAAGAGATGATGCTTGAATCAAAGCGCGGTCGCAGGGTCATGAAGTGGCTTGGCATATTTCTGGCGGGCACCTTCCTCGCCCTGTACAGCTTCAGCGCTTATACTACGACGGAGCTGGCTGATCGGGTCAAGCCGAACTATGCGCGCATCTTTGCCCAGGAGATGACCGGGTTTTATACGGTCCTGATCCTTTTGCCCGCCCTCCTCTGGTTCATGCATCGATATCCGATCGAGCGCTTCAATTGGCGCCGGCGGCTGCCCCTGCATGTTGCGGTGACCGTCGTCTTCGGCGCCAGTCACACACTGCTGATGTGGGGGAGCCGGTCGCTGCTTTTTCCAATCCTGGGTTGGGGGGCTTATGACTACGGGAGGATCAGCATCAGGTTCCTGATGGAATATCAGAAACAGTTCATCATGTACTGGTTTCTGTACGCCGTCGTCACCCTGTTGGGATCTTTGAGAAAAAACCGGGAACGGGAGGTGCAGGCATCGCAACTGGAGAAACAGCTTGCAGAAGCACGGCTGAATGCCCTCAAAATGCAGCTTAATCCGCATTTTCTCTTTAATACTCTCAACATGATCTCGTCCTATATCTACCAGGATGCGCGCACTGCCGACCGGATGATCGCTTCCCTGAGCGACCTCCTGCGTCTGACGTTGAGCCATGCCGACCGGCAGGAGGTCACGCTGGACACAGAGCTGGAATTTCTGGATTCCTATCTGGCGATCATGAAGGCCCGATTCCAGGAACGGCTGCTCGTCAGACTCGAAGTGGAGCAGGGCACACGAAGTTACCTGGTTCCGTCTCTTCTCCTGCAGCCGCTCGCGGAAAACTTCATCAAGCACTGCATGGCCGACTTCGCCAAACCGGGCAGCATCAGCATCACATCCGCACGGCAGGGAGATTTTCTGAAACTCGAGGTACAGGACAACGGCCCCGGAATTGCCGCGGATGCCGAGAGTGCCATGAATGGCGGCGTGGGCCTTTCGAACACGCGTCAACGCCTGGAGCAGCTCTATGGAAGGGATCACCGGTTCGAGATCGCCAATGTCCCGGCCGGAGGCCTCCGGATAACGATCGAAGTACCCGCCCGCATATCCGCCAGGGAGACGGCTGCAGCCATATGAAGATCCGGATTCTCATAGTGGATGACGAAAGACCGGCGCGCAACAAGGTACGCGCGCACCTGCAGGGGGAAGAAGGCCTCGAGATTGTCGCCGAGGCGCAGAATGGTCTCGAAGCAGTGGACGCCATCCGGACCCTCTGCCCGGACCTCGTGTTCCTGGACATCCAGATGCCCGGCATGAGCGGCTTCGAAGTGATTGATGCGGTCGGGGCTGAAGCCATGCCGGCGGTCATCTTCGTCACGGCCTACGACGAGTTCGCCTTGCGCGCTTTCGAAGTGGAAGCGGTGGACTACCTGCTGAAACCATTCGATGAAGACCGAATCAAGAGGGCGTTCGACCGCGCCGCGAAGCGCATTGACGACCGGGCAACGAACAAGAGCGGCATCGAGCGCTTGATGGCGAGCGTCAGGCCTGCCGACCCCTTTCTGCAGCGCATCGTCGTGAAAGACAAAGAACGGCTGTTCTTTGTGAGCGTGAAGGACATCAGCCACCTGTCGGGGCAGGAAAACTATGTCAAGATCCACACTACAAACGGCGACCACCTTATCCGTGATACGCTGAACCATCTGGAAGGTCGCCTGGACCCGCAGAAGTTTGCCCGCATTCACCGCTCTGAGATGGTGAATATCGACAGCATCAAGGAAATGCACTCCTGGTCCCACGGCGACTACATCGTGATTCTCAAGGACGGCATCCGTCTGCGGCTCAGCCGCCGCTACCAGCACAACCTCCTGCAACGGGCGAGATATTGACAGCCCGGCCCACGCGGTCAGGCAACGATGCCGTGTGAGCTGCAGGCGTGGCGGGGCTGCGCTGTCCCGCTTCTCCCGCAAAATCTCCCGCTTGTCACATAACCGTCCGCCGATCGGGATCGAGCGGGTAGGATCGGATCCATCAGATGTCATAAAGGAGTCGACTATGAACATCGCCCCGACCGTTAATGCAGATACTCCATCCGTATCCGCAAAAGTTCGCGCGATCTTTCTCAGTGGCAGTGCTGTCGTCGGCCTCCTGGCCGCCGCCAAGTTCGTCGTGCACATGGCGAGCGCAAAGGTCTACGGCCCTTTTATCGACGAGCTCTACTTTCTGGCTTGTGGCCAGCACCTCGCGTGGGGTTATGTAGATTTGCCGCCGCTGACAGCTCTGCAGGCGTGGCTTACCCGGGCCCTCTTCGGCGACTCCATGTACTCGATCCGCCTGTTCCCGTCGCTCGCGGGGGCGGGTCTCGTGATCCTTACAGGTGCCCTCGTGAGGGCATTCGGCGGCAAGCGTTTTGCGCAGGGTCTGGCCGCCCTCGCCGTTCTGGTGGCACCCGTCTACCTCGGCTTCGACAGCTACCTGTCGATGAACTCAATCGAGCCGCTGATCTGGATGGGATGCGCCCTCGTGATTGTTCGGATCATCCAAAGCGGGAACACCAAGCTCTGGCTCTGGTTCGGGTTGCTCGCGGGCGTGGGCATGCTGAACAAAAATACCATGCTGATGTTTGGGTTCGCGGTGGGCCTCGGGCTGCTGCTGACGCCGGAACGCAGGCTGATGTGGAACCGCTGGTTTTTTATTGCGGGCGGGATCGCCCTGGTGATTTTTCTGCCCAATCTGGTCTGGATGATCCGCCACCACTTCCCGCACCTGGAACTGCTTGCCAATATTAAGCGCAACGGCCGTGATGTCGTGTTCACGCCCCTGCAGTTCCTCTTGATGCAGGCCGAGATGATGCATCCGGCGAGTTGCCCTATCTGGCTGGTGGGGCTTTACAGCTTTCTGGCACGTCGCCCCGCCAGACCGTATCGGGCGCTGGGCTGGGCTTACCCGATCGCCCTGGCCACCCTGCTGATACTCCAGGCGAAGGTCTATTACCTCATGCCGGTTTATCCGATGCTCCTCGCGGGAGGTGCCGTGGTGATAGAGGAATGGCTGGCGCGCCCGCACCTCACCTGGGTACGGCCCGCGTATGTGGCGCTGCTGGCGTTCTCGGGAGCCCTCATCGCACCGGCGTATTTACCTATCCTGCCGCCGGAAACCTACCTCCGCTACACAAACGCACTCGGCATCACGCAGGCCAAGATTGAAAATCGGGGCACCAATGCCATGCCTCAGTTTTTCGCGGATCGCTTTGGCTGGCATGAGATGATCCAAGCCGTCGCAAAGGTGTATTACGCTTTGCCTCCCGAGGAAAGATCCAAGACGGCGATCATCGGCAACGACTTCGGGCAGTGTGGAGCCGTCGATTTCTATGGACCGGAGTATGGCCTGCCCAGGTCAATCGGGACTCATCTGACTTACTGGCTGTGGGGGCCGCGTGATTATACGGGCGAGATCATGATCGTGCTCGGCGACACCAGGAAAGGAGCGAGTCAGTGGTTCGACAGCGTCGAGGAGGTTGCCAAGGTGGGGCGCCCGTATGCCATGCGACAGGAGCAATTCCAGATTCTTCTCTGCCGAAAGCCCAAAGGAGGAACCACGCTCCAGGAGATCTGGCCGCGCATCAAAAACTACAACTGACTCTCCGGCCGCAATCACCATCTCATCCCGTTCATGTTCGGAACCGTCCCCCATGTGCATGAAAAACTCGTTCATCTCTGTTTGGCGAAGGTCGGTATCGGGATCGCAATCGCTATCGCCATCGGCTTTTGCCGGCTAATAGTTCCGATTGCGATTGCGACTGCGATAACGATGCCGATTCCGATCCCGATCGCGGTACCGGCACCGACGCTGCCGGTGCCCTGTAGTGACTATCAGGCTGTGGTATAAATATGTTTTTGCCGGAAGGGAGATATCGGCCTTGCCATACCTGATGCCAGCGCGTGTGAGGCGGGTGACTGCATTTCAAACCGACATCATGTGGAATGACGGGCACTTCAGCTCATACCCCTCATGGTATCTGCGCGAGAACTGCCCCTGCGCGTCGTGTGTTGAGGAGTTTACCGGTCGGCGCATGATCCTCCAGGGGAGCATTCCATCAAACCTCGAGCGGGTCGAAGTTGGTCCCGTGGGGAACTACGCTCTCAGCTTCACATGGAGCGACGGTCATAGCACCGGAATCTACACCTTTGATTTCTTGCGCAGGATCTGTCCCTGTTCTCAATGCCTGCCGGAGGGACTCAAGGAACCGCCGCCGGAGGTCGGGAAACCGGGGTCCTTCAACGCGTGATCTTTTCGGAGGCGCCCTGCCGATATTTCTCCGCGATCTCAGCGCACTCTGGGTTGAGATTTCTTGGATGCGGCTATGCCGCACCGTGTTCCTGGTAGCTGCGCGCATTGTCTGGTTGCAGCAATGCCGCGCCAAGTGACCCACGGCTGTCAGACCCAGCCAGGTGAGCAGCGATATGGGCAAGGCGACATCGATGGAGCAGTTGCTGCGGGAGCGCATCCTGGTTCTGGACGGCGCCATGGGCACGATGATCCAGCGACTGCACCTGGATGAGGCTGCGTATCGCGGTGTGCGCTTTGCCGGCCATGCCAGCGATCTGCGCGGTAATCACGACCTGCTGAACCTGACGCAACCCCAGGTAGTGAGAGCCATACACGCCGAGTACCTGTCGGCCGGCGCCGATATCATCGAAACCAACAGCTTCAATGCCAACCCCATATCACTGGCCGACTACCACCTCGAAAAACTCGCGTACGACATCAACCTTGCTGCTGCCCGGATTGCCCGTTCTGCCGTGAACGAGGCCCGGGCCGCCGAGCCCTCTCGCTCCCTCTTTGTGGCAGGTGCGATCGGCCCGACGAACAAGACTGCCTCCATTTCTCCGGATGTCAACAATCCCGGCTTTCGCGCCGTCACCTTCGATCAGCTCGTCGCTGCTTACGAGATCCAGGTGCGCGGCCTGGTGGAGGGTGGTGTGGATGTTCTCCTCGTAGAGACCGCCTTCGACACCCTGAATGCCAAAGCTGCGCTTTTTGCCATTGATCGGTATTGCGAGGAACTGCAGCGGCGCATTCCTGTGATGGTCTCGATGACGATCACGGATGCGAGCGGACGCACGCTATCGGGACAAACGCCCGAGGCTTTCTGGAGCTCGGTCTCCCACGCCGGGCTTCTGAGTGTCGGGATCAATTGCGCTCTGGGGGCGGCGGAACTGCGCACCCACCTCGAAGATCTCTCGGGTCTGGTCCCGGTCTATCTGAGCTGCCATCCCAACGCCGGCCTGCCCAACGCATTCGGCGGGTACGACCAGACACCCGAGGAAATGGCACGCATTCTGGGCCGGTATGCAGATAACGGATGGCTCAACATTGTCGGCGGCTGCTGCGGGACGACGCCGGACCACATCCGTGCCATCGCCGAGACTGTGCGCTCATGCAAACCCCGCATCCCCGGGGTCCCTGAGCCGTACACACGCTTGAGCGGCTTGGAGGCCCTGACGTTCCGGCCGGACACCAATTTCGTCAACGTAGGGGAACGGACCAACGTCGCCGGGTCGCCGAAATTTGCGCAGCTGATTCTCAACGACGCGTACGAGGAAGCGCTGGCGGTGGCGCGGCAGCAGGTTGAGGGTGGAGCCCAAATCATCGATGTCAACATGGATGAAGCCATGCTCGACTCGGAAATGGCGATGGCGCGATTCCTCAGTCTGGTTGCCTCGGAGCCGGACATTGCCCGTGTTCCCGTCATGATCGACAGTTCGAAGTGGTCGGTGATTGAGGCGGGCCTGAAATGCCTTCAGGGCAAGGGGGTCGTCAATTCCATCAGCCTCAAGGAAGGGGAGGAGGAGTTCAGGCAGCGTGCCCGCCTGCTCAAGCGTTACGGCGCGGCCCTGATCGTAATGGCATTTGACGAACAGGGCCAGGCCGTTACCACCGGGCGCAGGGTGGCCATCTGCGCGCGCGCCTATCGCATCCTGAGAGATGAAGTAGGAATCCCGCCCCAGGACATCATTTTCGATCCCAATATCCTGACGGTGGGTACCGGGATCGAGGAACACAATGACTACGCGCTGAGCTTCCTGGAGGCCACGTCTCGATTGAAGCATCTTTTCCCGCTCTGCAAAGTCAGCGGCGGAGTGAGCAACGTTTCCTTCGCCTTTCGCGGTAACAATACTGTTCGCGAAGCCATGCATGCCGCATTTCTCTACCATGCAATCGGGGCTGGGCTGGACATGGGAATCGTCAATGCCGGCCAACTGGCGGTATACGAGGAGATCCCGAAGGATCTGCTCGACTTGATCGAGGACGTGCTTCTGAACCGGCGCCCGGATGCCACGGAGCGCCTCACGCGCCATGCGGAATCCTTCAGCCAGGAGCAGAAGACGAAGGAGGGAGAAAAGGCCTGGCGCCTGGGGAGTGTGGAAGAGCGCCTGGCTCACTCCCTGGTGCAGGGCATCACGGATTATATTGAGGCCGACGTGGAAGAGGCGCGCGTCAGGTATGGCAGCCCGCTGGGAGTAATCGAGGGCCCGCTGATGTCCGGCATGAACGTAGTCGGCGACTTGTTCGGGTCGGGGAAAATGTTCCTTCCCCAGGTCGTCAAGAGTGCGCGTGTCATGAAAAAAGCGGTGGCAGAACTGCTTCCTTTCCTCGAGGCAGAGAAGTTGGCGACCGGCGGTGTCGAAGCGCAGGGGAAAATCGTCATGGCAACCGTCAAGGGAGATGTCCACGACATCGGCAAGAATATCGTGGGGGTGGTCCTGGGATGCAACAACTATGAAGTTGTTGACCTCGGTGTCATGGTCTCCCGCGAGAAGATCCTCGACGCGGCACGCACGCTGAGAGCCGACATGATCGGCCTGAGCGGCCTCATCACACCCTCGCTCGAAGAGATGGTGGCTGTGGCCCGCGAGTTGGAACGGGAAGGAATGAAGCTCCCTCTGCTCATCGGCGGCGCCACCACCAGCCGCGTCCACACGGCGGTCAAAATCGCGCCTGCTTACTCCGGGCCCGTCATACATGTGCCCGATGCCTCACGCGCCGCCGGTGTGGCAGGCAGCCTGATGCGCACCGCGACAAGGAGCGCGTTTATCGCGCAGCTCCGGACGGAGCAGGATGCGACCCGTGCCGCACACAGTGTGCGGAAGCCGCAGAGGGCACTGCTGGCCATCGATCAGGCACGGGAGCGCAAGCCGCGCATTGATTGGGGAAGCTGCCCGATTGCCGTCCCGTCTTTCACGGGCGTCCGCACTCTGGACGACTTCCCGCTGGACCAGATCATGAAATTCGTCGACTGGTCTCCTTTCTTTCATGCCTGGGAGTTGCGGGGGCGCTACCCGGAAATCCTGGATGATCCCGGGCTCGGTGAGAAGGCAAGCGAACTGTGGCGCGATGCGCGCAAACTGCTCGACGAGATCATCGAGCAGCGCCTGCTTGCCGCACGTGCGGTTTATGGTTTTTTCCCGGCAAACAGCGTCGGAGATGACATCGAGGTTTACGGCGACGAATCGCGGGAGCGGGCGCTGGCAGTTTTCCACACGCTGCGCCAGCAAACGGATAAGCCGGAAGGCCTGCCCAGCTATGCGTTGGCCGATTTTATCGCTCCGAAAAACCTGGGTGTACGCGATTACCTCGGCGCCTTTGCGCTCACGGCCGGCTTTGGCGTGGACGAACTATGCCGCCGGTTTGACCATGAGCACGATGACTACCGCTCGATCATGACCAAAGCACTCGCGGACCGGTTGGCCGAAGCCTTTGCCGAACTCCTGCACAAGAGGGCGCGCGATCAGTGGGAATATGGGCTCGAGGAAAATCTCGCTCTCGAGGACCTGATCCGCGAACGATATCGGGGCATTCGTCCGGCTCCGGGCTATCCTGCCTGCCCCGATCACACAGAGAAGCGCGCGCTGTTCAACTTGCTGAAAGCTGAGGAAAGCATCGGCGTCCTGCTCACGGAGAGCTTCGCCATGATTCCCGCCAGCTCCGTCAGCGGGTTCTACTTCGCCCACCCGGAGGCAAAGTACTTCGCGGTGGGCAAGATCGGCCCTGACCAGGTTGCCGACTACGCGGTTCGGAAAGGGATGGATCGTCAGACGATCGAGCGCTGGCTGGCACCGAATCTCGCCTATTGAGCTGGAGTGTGCGAAGTAGTAGGGTAGGCGCTAATGACAGGAGAGCCCCCATGCTCCAGAAATGCCTCTTACCCTTGTTGGTGCTTCTCGCATTTGCCGTCATAGGTTCCCGGGCCGTCGTTCCCCCGGGTGCTGCGGATAGCTCCGGGCAAATCAAATCCCTTTTTGCCGATCCTCCGCGCGAATATAGTTCCGCTCCGCTCTGGGTCTGGAACGACCTTCTCAGCGAGGATCAAGTCATCGGCACCTTGCGGGACCTGGCCGCACAGAAGGTCAAACAGGCGATCGTGCATCCGCGTCCCGGTTTGATGACGCCTTACCTGTCGCCCGATTGGTTCCGGCTGTGGAAGGCAGCTCTGAAGGAAGCCGAACGGCTGGACATGAATCTTTGGATTTATGACGAAAACTCCTACCCATCCGGCTTTGCCGGCGGCTTTGTTCCCGAGACTATGCCGGAATCGCGCGGTCGCGGCATCAGAATGCGCGAGAGCAAAAACGCTCCACAATGGCAGGCGAACACTCTAGCGGTGTTCAGCTTGACCGACAGGAATTATGACGACGTTTCAGCGAAGATACGGGCCGGGCAGCAGCTCCCGGAGGCTCGTTATCTGGAGATCTTCGTGGTGCGTTCCGAGCCGGGACCGTGGTACGGAGGGAAGTGGTATGTCGATCTTCTCTACCCGGGCGTTACACAGAAGTTTCTCTCCATCACCATGGATGCGTACAGGCGCGAAGTCGGCGAACAGTTCGGCAAACGCGTGCCGGGCGTCTTTACCGATGAGCCTCAGTTACGGCCCGCAGGAGGGATTGCGTGGACGGAGGAACTGCCGCAGCTATTCGAGAAGCGCTGGGGATACCGCTTGACCGATCACCTGCCGGCGCTGAGGGATCCCGTGGGAGACTGGCAGCGTGTCCGCCACAACTATTTTCAGCTGCTGTCGGAATTGTTTGTCGAGCGTTGGGGCAAACCCTACTACGAGTATTGCGCCAAGAACGGGATCGAGTTTACCGGCCATTACTGGGAACACGAATGGCCCAACTGCTCGGGCGTGCCGGACAACATGGCAATGAGCGCCTGGCAGCAGCGGCCCGGCATCGACATTCTGATGAACCAGTATCAGGAGGACACACACGCCCAGTTCGGGAACATCCGCTCCGTAAAGGAAATCGCCAGCATAGCCAACCAGCTCGGCCGCTCCAGGACTCTCTGCGAGGCCTACGGCGCCGGCGGCTGGGACCTGCGTTTTGAGGACATGAAACGGATCGGCGACTGGCTCTATGTGCTGGGCATAAACACACTGGATCAGCACCTGTCCTACGTCTCGCTCCGCGGCGCGCGCAAGCGCGACCATCCGCAGTCGTTTTCCTATCACGAGCCCTGGTGGGATGCATACCACGTATCTGCCGAATACTTCGCGCGGCTCACGCTCGCCCTTACCAAGGGGCGGCAGATCAATCCCGTCCTGGTCATCGAGCCGACCACCACCGCATGGATGTACAACACGGCGGGCAAAAATCCTCCGGAGTTGGAAAAACTCGGCGAGACCTTCCAGAATGTGGTCGTCGCACTAGCCAAGGAGCAGGTCGAATACGACATCGGGGACGAGGCGATTCTGGCTGGAAACGGTTCCGTAACCGGCAACTTGTTGCAGGTCGGGCAACGCGGCTATGCGACTGTTGTCCTGCCGCCGCTCACCGTCAACCTCAACGCCAGAACCCTGGACCTGCTCGAAGGATTCCTCAAAGGCGGAGGCACCCTACTGAGTTGTTCTCCCGCGCCGCTGAGGGTGGATGGACAGGAGTCCGATCGGGGAAAGGTCCTTGCGGGAATGAGCGGCTGGAAGCGGGTGGCGGCCGACGCGCTGCCGGCACTGCTCCTGGCTCAAGTGCAGGATGGCTTCGTCATACGGCGGAGCCCGGATGATCAGGGGATCTTGCTGCATCACCGGCGCAAAATCACCGACGGTGAGGTGCTCTTTCTCGTGAACACGAGTATCGATCATCCGGCAGAGGGAACGGTCGAGTCCGCGGCCCGAGGAGTCGAGCGCTGGGTTCCCGAGACAGGCAAAATTGAAAGCTATCCGTTCGAGGGCGGGCAGAACGCAATCAAGGCCGGATTCCAGCTTCCGCCTTCAGGATCACTGCTTCTCTTTCTGTCCAACGAAAAGCGCACTCCCGCTCCTGCCCAGGCTGAGAAGCGGGCAGTGGTTCCAGCCACAAGCGCTATGGAGGCCCGCCGGATTGCCCCGAACGTTCTTGTCCTCGACTATCTGGACGTCAGGGCCGGAGCGGAGAGCCTCGAGGATGCCTACTTCTACCAGGCTTCCCAGTTCGCCTTCAAGCAGAACGGCATGGCCCGCAATCCGTGGGATAGTGCGGTTCAGTTCCGCGACGAGTTGATCACGAAGAAGTTCCCGCCGGCGAGCGGTTTCCAGGCGACGTATCGCTTCATCATCCGCGAACAGGTGCCCGCCACCCTGTTTGCTGTGGTGGAGCGCCCCGATTTATACACGATCGAGTGCAATGAGAGGCCGGTGCATGCGATCACGGGCGCCTGGTGGCTCGACAAGTCCTTCGGGAAAATCGACATCTCCAAGGCGGCACACGTCGGCGAAAACACGCTGGTGTTGAAGGCTTCTCCCTTCACCGTTTTCCACGAGGTGGAGGCGGCATATATTCTAGGTGATTTTGGCCTGGATCCGGCGGAGCGCGGATTTACGATCCTGCCGGCATCCGATCTCCGTCTCGGTGCGTGGGATGCGCAGGGATACCCCTTCTACTCGGCCGGCGTGGCGTATGCACAGAAGTTCCGGCTGGATAACCCGTCCGGGCAATACCGCGTCTCGCTGCCGAAATGGTATGGCAGCGTCGCCCGGGTGACCGTCAACGGGAAAATGGCAGGATTCATGGTCTCGCCGCCCTGGGAGTGCGAGATCACGAAACTGCTGCGAGCCGGGGTGAACACCATCGAGATTGTCGTCGTGGGAACGCTGAAGAACACACTGGGTCCACACCACGGCAATCCGGCGTTGGGAGCAGCGTGGCCGGCCAACTTCCAGAAAGCTCCCAATACAGGCCCGCCGCCGGGCCGGCAGTACGCCTCCGTCGGTTACGGGCTGTTCGAGCCATTTCAATTGCTGCGGCTGAGCCGCTAGAGGGCTGAAGGCCTTTCAATTTCCAATTCGGGATCCAGCGCGGCTCGTCCATCGATCAGGATCGTGTAGGCGTAGAGTCCATAACCCGCACTTTTCTTTACGACGGCCTTGATCACACCAGGTGCTCCTGCACGAACATGGGCTGACCTGCCTGGAGGGTCAGGGTGGAAGTCCAGGGGATCGATCACCCGTATCCTCTGGCCGAGTTTTACAAACTTGCTCAAGCTCACATTAACTGTACTGTCGGTGGTGTTGAGGATTGCCCAGAATATTTTGTCTTTTGGGTGCGCCGTGATCTTTCTTGGCCACTCGGTTACACCCAGAACCTCATGGCCGGCAGGTCCTTTCATTCCGATGACAAAGCAAACACCGATGCTCGATGAAGGCATAAGTTCTCCTTTTGTGAGGCGGGCTAGTTCTTCTTGGATACAAGCTGCTGAAATCGGGGTGAACTCTTTATCGCCGCCAGGTCGTCATCCGCTCGTGCGAGCCTGGCACTGTATCCGTGATCCAATGCCAGCCTGAGCGCGGCCAGTGCCTCGCTCTCCTGCCCGGCCAGCGAGTGTACCACCGCCTCTTTGTAGAGCACCTCGCTGTCGGTGGGGCTCAGAGCGACGGCCTCGCGCGCATGGCGCCCTGATTGCTCTCGCAAACCGAGCTTGGCTTCACAAAGGGCGAGCAGCGCGAGAGTGCGAGAGTCCTTCGGATTAACTTTGAGCATTCCTTGGGCAATCGAGACCGCCTTCGAGTAGGAGTCGCGCGCCTTATCCGTCGCACCCATCTTCTGATAAACGTCTGCCAGATTGCGCCGGCTAACCGGATTGGCGGGACTGATCTGAACCGCCTGCTCGTAAGCGCGGGCGGCTTCGGTGTAGTTTTTCTGATCGTAGTAGATCATGCCGATGTTGGAATAGGCCCTGGCGCTGGGACCGAGACGGATTGCCTGCCGATAATTGATGAGGGCGCGCTGCGTGTCACCCGATCTGTGGTATGCCGTGCCCAGCATTTGAAATCCCCACGCATTGTCGGGCTGAAGCTCCGTGACCCGCCGAAACGACGCAATCGCCTCCTCGAGGCGTCCAAGATCATAGTAGGCCAAACCCAGGTTGGCGTGGTTGCTCCAGTATTCAGGCCTGATGTCGATGGCCATCTGATACTCCCGAATGGCTTGGTTTCCCTTCCCTTGGCTGAGGAAAACCTTTCCCAGCAGGCTGTGCGCTTCATCGCTATCGGGTTGAGACGCTATGGCCTTGTTCAACTCATCAACGGCTTCAGCCGTGCGCCCGGTCTGCTGGAGGATATGAGCGAGCGTGCACCGTATTTCCGCCCGGTCCGGATCGAGACGCAGCGCCTCGTTTGAGGATTCTTGCGCCCAAGCTGTAAAGGCCGCATCGTGGGTTGAATCGTACTTCGCCAGGTAAGCCTCTCCCAGACCGGCATGGGCCAGGGCAAATCTGGGATCCTTGGCGACGGCGCTCTTGAACAATTGGACGGCACGATCGAGGTTGCCCGAGACGTCCATACGTTCCAGATAATTTCTTGCCTGCGAGTAGTCTGCGAAGGCGTCACGATTTGTGGTTGGCAAGCTGAGAACCCGGTCCCGTTCCGCCGCCGTGGGTTTCAGCTGCAGGGCGGTGATCAGTCCTTCTGCCAGCCTCTGGTGCATAGCGAGGATTTCGTCGGAAGTGCCGCTGTAACTCCTGCCCCAGATTACGGTGTTGGAAGCGGCCTGCACCAGGCTGACCGGCACGACGACTTCACCTTTGGCGCGCTGCATACCCCCGTCAACGAGCAAGGTGGCGCCAAGTTCACGGGCGATCTTTTTGAGGTCGCGTTGGCGCTCGCGATAGGGGAGTGCACTCGCGTACGACACCATCGTCACACCGCTCACAGACGCCAGATTGCTGTTCAAGACATAGGCAACGCTCGCGCACAAGGGTTCGTCCGCGGGATCGCCGCTCAGGTTAAGAAACGGCAGGACTGCTATGATGGGATGAGCCGATCCCCCCGGTGGGACAGGAGCTCTCCGGCCCCACGGCAGCCGGTTCCCGTAAAAGAGGGCGACAACGATCACCGCGAGGACAGCCAGGCTCAGGCCCCAGCGCCATCCGGGTATCCGAAATACCCATCGACGGATTGAGGGTCGCGCCTCTTCTGCCGTTACGAGTTCCGTGCCGAACGGCAAAAGACGGCTCAAGTCGGCGCGCAGTTGAGCGGCCGATTGATAACGGTCCTCGGGCTTCGGCGCCAGAGCGCGCGCGACGATCGCACTCAGATTGGCCGGCACATTCGGGTTGATTCCAGCGACCGCCGGTGCGCGTTCGGTGAGAATTGCCATGGCCAGGCCCATCGAGCCCGATGCCTGAAAGGGTTTCCTTCCCGCCAGGAGTTCGAAGAGAACCACACCCAGGCCGTAAATGTCGCTGCGGGCGTCAGCCTGCTTCCCAAGCACCTGTTCCGGCGACATGTAGGCAGGCGTGCCCACGATCATGCCGGGGGCTGTCAGCGATGTTTCCGCAGTCGATTCACCCGCGGGCTTCCCTTCCTCCGTAAATGCGCTTGTTTTCGCGAGACCGAAGTCGAGCACCTTGACCTTGGTCTCCGGAGTTATGATGAGATTGGCAGGTTTCAGGTCGCGGTGAATCACTCCGTGGGCGTGGGCATCCTCCAGGGCATCGGCAACCTGAATCCCGATCCTGACGGCCTCCTCGACAGGGACTGGCCCGTGCACCAGGCGGGCAGCGAGACTTTCGCCCTGGACATACTCCATCACGATGTGTGTCTGTTCCTCCGTCTCGATGACGTCGTAGATGGCTGCAATGTTGGGATGATTCAGCTGGGCCGCGGCGCGGGCCTCATGCAGGAAGCGCCGGCGTGCATCAGGAGATTTCGTCAATGATTCCGACATGCGCTTCAGTGCCACCCGCCTGCGAAGGCGCGTGTCTTCGGCGAGGTAGACTTCACCCATCCCGCCTGCCCCCAGTTTCTCAAGAATGCGGAAGTGAGAAATGGCTTGGCCTGCCATCGCGAAGGCCCCCGGCTCGCCTGTCAGTGCCTAAGACCGAAAAACGCGTGAAAAGGTGCTGTTATTATAATGGCTGGGGATCGGGTTTGATATAAGGATTTTGCAGCCGCCGCTCACCTGTTTAAGATACCGGGAAAAGCGCGGACATGGCAAGCGTGCACCGCTATTGGGGAGACCGGGTAAAGGTGCGGGCCGTCCCTGGACTGCCTGCGGAACTCCTGCAAATTCCTGCGGCGGATTTGCCGCCGGCGTCAGGGGGCCGGGGCGTTCAGGACTTCGCGCACCTTATCGGTCAGCGAAGAGGCAGCGAAAGGTTTATGCAGGAACGCGGTGTGCGGTTTCAGAGAACCCGTGTGAAGAATTGCCTCGTCGGAATAGCCGGACATAAAGAGCACTTTGATATCGGGACGCATGTCCACGATCTGCTGGGCGAGTTTCAAGCCCCCCAGTACCGGCATGACGACATCGGTGATCAGCAGATGAATGGGGGCGCCGTGCTCCCTGCAGATCCGCAGCGCTGAAGTTCCATCGCTCGCCGAAAGCACACAGTATCCGTGCATGCGCAGGAGGCGCCCGGTGAGCTCGAGCACGGATTCTTCGTCTTCCACGAGCAGGATGGTCTCAGATCCGTGCTGGTGGGCCGCAGTCGCGGCTTTTCTCTTCGAGTGGCATGCTTCCCCCTCGGCACGAGGCAGGTAGACGGCAAAGGTGCTCCCGCGCCCTACCTGGCTTTCGACGCTGATGTAACCCTCGCTCTGTTTCACGATTCCATAAACCGTGGAGAGTCCGAGCCCCGTCCCCTTGCCTATCTCCTTCGTGGTGAAAAAAGGTTCGAATATGTGGGATCGTGCCTCCGCGTTGATCCCGCACCCGTCGTCGCTCACGGCGAGCATGACGTGACGGCCCGGTCTGGCGCCGTTATGCTCCAGGACGAAATCCTCATCCAGGTCCACATTCGCCGTCTCGATGGAAAGGCTGCCGCCGTTCGGCATTGCGTCGCGCCCGTTCACCACCAGATTCATGATGACCTGTTCGATCTGCCCCGGATCCGCCTTCACGTGCCCGAGCGCAGGGGCCATAACGATGTTGAGATGGATATCCTCCCTTATCAGACGGTGCAACATCTGTTCCATCTCCCGGACGATCTTGTTGAGGTCGAGAACCTCCAGTTGAAGCACCTGGTGACGGCTGAACGCCAGCAGTTGCCGGGTCAGCTTTGTGGCTTTCTGCGCCGCGGATCGGATCTCATCGACCGACTTGCGCTTCGGGTCGGGCTCCTTGAGGTCATACAGCAGCAGCTCCGTATAGCCGTTGATGCAGGTGAGCAGATTGTTGAAATCATGAGCGATGCCGCCCGCGAGCCTGCCCACGGCTTCTATTTTTTGAGACTGGCGGAACTCCTCCTCCAGCTTTTTGCGGCTCGTGTCGTCGAAAATGTAGCCTTTGACCTGCAAAAGCTTTCCCTGAGCGTCGAAAACGCCGAACATGTTTTCTACCACATAAACCGGCTTGCCGTCCTTCCGCTGCAACTCGGACTCGCGATGCTCGAGCTTTTTGCGCTCCTGCAGGAGTTGGATGACGGCTTCCCATTCACCGGGACTCGGATAGAGAGTCGCGATGTCCGTGCTGATGGCCTGCTCCAGCGACTCAAAGCCGAATATCTGCAAAAAAGTCGGGTTGCAGGCGAGCAGCCTACCCTCGGGACTCGATATATAAACGCCGCTCAGATCCTCTTCAAAAAATTTCCGGTATCTCTCCTCGGATGTCCGAAGCGCCTGCTCTGCCTGCTTCTGTTCTGTAATATCTTCGTAGGTTCCCAGCACACCGATGACTTTCCCTTCCCGGTCGTGAAGCGGGACCTTGCTGGTTCGGAGCCACAGGACGGTTCCGTCGGGCTTGTGCTGAGGCTCCTCGAACCGGAGCTTGGGCGTATCTGTTTCCATTACCCGCCTGTCATCCTCCCGGTACAACTGGGCGGTTTCCCTCCATGACATATCAAAGTCGTTTCTGCCGATGAGCTCGCGGGGATGCGACAGGCCTGTGTCGTAAGCAAAAGCCTTGTTGCATCCAAGATACCGGTAGTCCCGGTCCTTCCAGAACACGCGTTGCGGTATGTTGTCGAGGATCAGCCGGAGCATCTGCTGAGAACGGTGGATTTCGTCCTGCACGCGCCTGTCCTCGGCGACGTCGCGCGCAATGCCCACAAGATAGATCGGCTTGCGGTTCTCATCACGCACAATGGAGGTGGAGAGATAGATGGGGAACTCGCTCCCGTCTTTGCGACGGTTCAAAATCTCGCCGCGCCAGCCTCCGCGGAGTGTGGCCGGGAGAATTTCTCGTGTGAGCTCGGGCGGGTTGCCGGGGGAACGGACGAGAGTGATGCTCTTTCCCATCAACTCGTGCTCCTCAAACCCGTAAGTCTTGAGGAACGCTTCATTGACGAAGCAAATGATGTCGGACATGTCGGTGATGCTCACGCACTCGCTGATGCTCCGCAGAGTGTGTGCCAGGAGGCTGAGCTCGTGCTCGGCCCGCTTGCGCTCCGTGATGTCCAGGAAGGATACAATGACATTGGAGAATGTCTTCTCGGATCCGGGTTGGACAGACCAGTGCAGGGCGGCGTGGATCTTGCGGCCCGCAAGCGTTCGATTGGTGACTTCAGATTCCAGCAGCAGCTCATCCTTGCTGATCGCGATCAACTGCATTCTGAACTGGGCGAGGCTCTCCTCCTCAAGCACGGACGCCAGTCCTCCCAGGAGTTCCTCTTTGCTGCCGGCCTCGAACAGCCGGAGCGCCGACAGGTTGACATTGAGGATCTTTACCAGCCGGGCGCATTCCCTCACGGCTTCCGGGTGTTCTTTGAAATAGGATTCAAAATCCCCGACGCCTTTGGCGCGCAGCGCGTCAATGTGGATTTTGACGGCCGAAAAATCCTCCTCCCAGATGGCGACGGGGGAATTTTCGAAGAGGCCGCGGTAGCGTCTTTCGCTGTGCCGCAAAGCCTCTACCGCAGCAGCTCCGCACGTCTCAAAATCCAAGAATGAATGCCGCTTCATCTCAGTCGCACTACCCCGTCGCCTCTCTCTTCGACAAGGCAGATTCGCGGCGTTATTCGTTCTTTCTCATTCTTCCGTCACATCGAAGAAATGATTGTAGTAGATTCTATGCGAGGGGTCCGGAATGAGGCCGTTCGCGAGGCTGGAATAAATTTTCCTGGATGCGGCTGCGACGGTGTCCGCTGCGTGGAAGGCCAGCACGTCATGCACCTTCTTGAAACTTACACGGTAGTCTCTTACATCCAGGCTCTTGTCGTCATGCTGAACGTCGACGGTGCCGAGGGTTCCGGCGATGACCCGGGCGATATTTTCGATCTGATAGTTCTGCTCATCAGAGCCGATGTTGAACACCTGATTTCCCACACTCGCAATATCCGCCTCGATACAATGCACATAGGCCTCGGCGGCGTCCTGAACGCTCAGGAGGGGTCGCCATTGCTTCCCGCCGAACACCCGAATCCTGCCTTCGGAAAAAGCGTTCATGGTCATGGTATTCACCACCAGATCGAAACGCATTCTCGGTGAATAGCCGTACAGTGTGCCCATCCTCAAGATGGTCGGCGCGAAGTACCCATCCCCCATGGAGAGTATCGTCTGTTCGGAAGCAATCTTCGTGCGGGCATAGAGGGACACCGGCCGCAGTTCGGCGTTCTCGTCGAGAAGGCTGTTACCCGACCCATAGACACTGCAAGTCGAGGCATAGAGAAAGCGGTTAATGCATTGTAGCTTGCAGGCTGCCGCCAGCGCCTGGGCCGCAATTACATTGGTTTCGATTGTTTCTCTCGGCCGTATTTTCGATGCGGGATCGCCGACAATGGCTGCCAGCAACACAACGGCATGGACTCTGTCCAGAGCGCTCACGCAGGTGTGTATATTCCTGAGGTCTCCCTCGATAATCTCCAGGGCCGCGGACTGCGGGATCTGCTCGAGCGACCGCTTGCCGTATAAAAAGTTGTCGAGAATCCTCACAGTGTATCCGCGTCCCAGAAGCTTTGTGGCAAGCACGCTGCCAAGATACCCGGCCCCTCCTACGATCAGGATTCTCCTCAACCGGCCATTGGCGGAACCCGGCACCTGGGATGTGGTGGATACCTGACGCAGGTCTTCCAGCGAGAGCACATCGACGATCTCTTCGTCTGCGCCCAGGACAGGGATGTGTTCTATACCCTGGAGAGTCAGGTCTGACAGCGTGTTCCGGACCACCTCCTCGCTCTTGAGATCCGTATCCCTCACGGCATAGTTATACGAGCACGGCTGACCGTTGATGACATCAGCCTCATTGACTCCGCTGATAAGAAGCCGCCGCAGATCGCCGATAGAAATAGTCCCTCGATATCTTCCCCGCCCGTCGAGCGCGAAACCCGTATCGAACCGGCTCTTTTCGATCGACTGGATTGCCTCCTTGATGCTCATATCCCCAGTTATGATCGCAACATCGCGTTTCATGACGGCGGCCTCACCGCAGTCAAATATTGCTCGACGTATCGGGCCAGCGCTTCCTCATATCCGTGCCGGGGTGTCCATGCCAACATGCGCTTTGCCTTTTCCGATGAAATGAACCGACCCTTAAAATTTCCTTTCCGATCCTCCACGAACTCCACGCTCGCTTTTTTGCCCAGGATCCTTTCCAGAGCATTGACGACCTGAAGCACCGTCACCTTCTCTTGCCCGTTCAAGTTAAAGATCTCGTTTCTCGCGCTCTCCCTCAGGCAAGCGGCATTCCCTTCTGCGAGATCCCTGACATAGATAAACTGGCGGTACTGGCTGCCGTCACCATGGATACGTATGGTTTCGTCCCGGAGGATTCTTCGAATGAACGTCGGCGTGACCGTTTCAGGTCGGGCGCGCTCCCCAAAGGGTATTCCGTATCTCATGATGGTGTAGTCGACGCCATAAAGATTCCGGTAGCCAACACAAAACAGTTCGGCCGCTATTTTGGAGCAGGTGTACAGGTGATCCGGTGCCCGCGCATACGAGCAATCTTCAGTGATCACACTGTTGCCTTCAGCACTCGCCGATCCGTAAACCCATTCCGTAGACGCCAGCAGTACCCGGGCGGCCCCGACGCGTCGTGCCGCTTCCAGTACACACAGGGCCGAATGAGAGGTGTTTTCATTAGAAAACAGCGGGCTTTCGAAAAATCGATTCACATTTGCCTCGGCAGCCAGGTGATAAATGATATCACCGGACCGAGCGGTCTTGACCAACCGGTCCAAATCCCTTGTGTCGCCGCGCACGTATTCGCAGGCTGCGCCATGCTGCGGTGTGTCCAAATCATAGATGCAGACCTCATGGCCCTGCGCTGCCAAGACATCTACCACATGGGAACCAATGAAACCCGATCCTCCCGTAACTATGATTCTCATGCAAATCCTCGCTCGTCAATGCGCTTGGACCGCAAGACGCCCCGGCAACCGTGCTGGAAGCCCCCCTGCATCCCAACGGCTCAGCAGATTGCAGTGCGGTTTTATCTCCCTTGCACGGGCCGCCGGCAGGCGACCTGTGTTTTTATCTCAACATGCCCGAAGGAACAAGGGAAAATCGGAATCAGCCGATGGCCTCCGTGATCGCGTGAATTACCTGTCGCGCGTCTTCTTCCGTCATGCCGGAGAAGATCGGCAGGCAGATGTGCCTTGCGCACAGGTCCTCTGCAACCGGCAATGTGCCGGAGGCATATTTTTCAAACACAGGCTGCTTGTGCAGGGGAACCTCGTAAACTTCCCCCGCCAGCGAAACGCCGAAGCGCTCGCGCAGGTGAGCTTTCAGTTCCTTGCGATCGCATGGGTGCCGAAGCACCGCGATATATTTGTAGTAGTTGCAGACGCCTTTTGC
Source organism: Terriglobia bacterium (assembly GCA_020072565.1). Taxonomy (NCBI): domain Bacteria; kingdom Pseudomonadati; phylum Acidobacteriota; class Terriglobia; species Terriglobia bacterium. The sequence continues at coordinate 53,266 of JAIQGI010000003.1, read as the reverse complement.
TGGCACAACCGGCGTGCTCAGGTTGCGCATGCGAGCCAGCGCCTGATCGTAGACGCCGGCAATCTTCTGCCGGTCGGCGATCATGGCGGGGAGGCGTTCCAGATGCCTGAGCCCGATGATGGCGTGAGGCTCCGACATGCGCCAGTTGTAACCCATGCGCACATGGGCGTTCTGGGCAAAACTGGCCTTTCCCTGGTCACGATAGATACGGGCTTCCTCGGCGATCTTGTGGTGATTGGTTACTATCATGCCTCCTTCGGCACAGGTCATTACTTTGGTCGGGTAGAAGCTGAATGAACCGGCGATGCTGAACGCTCCCGCACTCGTACCGGAGAGGGATGACCCGTGCGCGTGAGCGGCGTCCTCAACGAGCCAAATTCCCTTCCGGGAGGCGAGGTCGACCAATTCCGGCATGCGCCGGGACACCAGGCCGCCGATATGCACCACGATTACGGCGGCGGTCTTGGGGGTCAGCTTCCTCTCCACATCCTCGGGGCGCACGGCGAACGATTCGGGATCCATGTCCACCAGGACAGGGTTGGCGCCGGCGTGCACTACCGCCGCTGCCGTTGCGAAGAACGTGTTGGTGGGCACCAGAACATCCTTTCCCTCGACACCGAGAGATCTGAGAATGATCTCAAGTGAGCTGGTACCGCTGTTGACGGCCACGCCGTATTGCACGCCGCAGAAGGCGGCAAACATCTGCTCGAACTCGGTCCCGTACCGGCCGAGCGTGAGCTGCCCGCTGGCGAGCACTTCCTGAATCCGCTCCGCGATCCAGGCTCGATCTTCGGGCATAAACTGGATTCTGGCGGCGGGAATTTTATTCTGTGGGTCGGGCATTTATGAGTCCTTTCTATGCCGGTGTTTCCCCGAGTCTTGGAGTCTCAAGGGTGAAGTCTTTCAAAGCCGACTCCAAGGCTCAAGCGCTCGAAAACTCAAAGAGTAAAAAAGCAAAGGGCTCGCGCTAGGCTTCCCCTCCGCTGCGAGCGATGAAAATCACACCGATGATGACCAGTGCGATCCCGGCCCATCGGACCGGCGAGATCTGCTCCTTCAGGAAGATTGCCGCCAGGAATGCCGCAAAACCGTATTCGATCGCGGTCATCGGCAGGACTACCGTCACGTCAGTCCAGGAGAGCGCGGCGAGAAAAAGAAGATAAAACACCGTGTTCAGCGCAGTCCCCAGGATGATGTACCAGTTGCTCGCCGTGTGGCCAAAGTACACGAGCAGAGCCATCGGCGCATAGTTCTCGAGGGATCCAACCTGCTGCATCCCGCGCCTGACCAGGATCTGCCCCACGGCCGCCGACATGGCCGCGACAGTCATTGCAATGAGAACTCGAATCATTGGTTTTTCTCCCCCCATAGGGTAAGGGTCACGGATCGCCGGTTCAGTACGCACCGTTCGCCCATAAGATGAGCCGCTTCAAGATCGCAATTCTCTTGCCCGAGACTGAGATCCGGCATCCCATCTCACTGTCCTCGACCAGGTCAAGAACTGCAAAGATGGAGCCGCCGACAGGGGGCGCCGGGAATGTCCACTCGGGAACGTGCCGCACGGAGCTCAGCATCTGAATCACCCTCCTGTTTTCTCTACTGGAAGCCAGCAGCGACTTCGAATCCCAGAGCCGTGAAGGTCTGGGCCAGGCCCTTCCCTTCGACCAGTTCGACGGTGAAGTGCGAAAACTCGCGACGCAACGGATTGTCGGTGCGGAGACGATCAAAACGTTCTGCCGCTGCGTCTCCCGGCACGCCTTTCAAAGCCCTTAGACTCATGTCGTCCCGGAGGATGTCATAGGCCTGGAGCACCACCGAACGAACGGCATCCGGGCTGCCCATTCCGGCCTGAGGACGCAGCCGTTGAGGTTGAGGGAATATATTTCGGGTATCCCAACTTTCCTGAATTCCGAAGAAGCGGCACAGCTCCTCGCGGACCATTGCGGTCGCGCGCACCTTGCCGTCCAGGCTGTAGCCTGCGATATGAGGGGAGCCGAGGTCCACCAGATCCAGAAGATCGTGATCGATTCGGGGCTCACCCTCCCATACATCCAGCACTGCGCCCTCGATGCGCCGATCACGAAGTGTTTGCCGAAGATCCGACTCGGAGACGACTGCGCCGCGCGATGTATTGATCACCGTCTGGCGGGGAGAGAGGCGCTGCAATACCTTTCGATCGAGCATATGCCAGGTCGGATAGGGCCCCGTGGTCGTAAGGGGCACGTGCAGGCTCAAAATGTCGGCACGGATCACGTCATCGAAGAAGCCGTAGCGTGTGTCTCCGGTGCTCTCGCGGAGTGGCGGATCACACAACATTGTCTTCAAGCCGAGCGCGGATGCCTTCTTTTCGACCAGAGTGCCGATGTGGCCGACGCCGATAATGCCGATCGATTTCCCGGGCAGGCGCCAACCCTTACGCTCAGCCAGAACCAGCAGGGCGGCGACGACATATTCCGCCACCGCATTGGCGTTACTCCCGGGAGCATTGGCGATATGAATGCGGCGAGCCTTCAGATAATCCAGGTCGAGGTGATCCACGCCGATCGTCGCGGTCCCCACGAACCGAATCGAGCTTCCTTCGAGTAGGTGCGAACCGACCCGCGTTACCGAACGCACGATGAGGGCGTCGGCGTCGCGGCAGTCGGCGGGGCGCACGGATCTGGCGGAGACCGCTCTGATCTCTCCGGTCCGGGCAAAAGCCGCCTGCCAATACGGTATGGCTTCGTCGACAACGATGATCATAACTCTCCGTTCAAACGCTCAATGATGCAGGCTTTCCCGGCCAAAATCAAAAACAATCCTCTTCTTGAAAGGTCGTCGCAAGCCAGGCGAATCATGAGTATCTCCGGCTTCCGCCCTTACACCTCCGAGTTTCTGGAGCTGGTCGGAGGTCTGAGGTCGAATGCCGGAGATCGCCTCCCTCTGGCATGTTTGGCATATTTCGCAGGTGCCAGGTAAGAACTACCCGTCCAGAAGGCGGCGGGCCCGCCGAAAGATGTCGTGAAACATCGAGCGGGTCAGCCTGCCGGTTTGCGTGTTCTGCTGGCTGGGATGATACGAGGAAATGAGCGTCACGCCCCCGGGAAGATCCCATTCGCCCGCGTGTCGGAATCCGGGAATCCGATCACCGGGGATCTTACCGCCGTTTTCGCGCCATACCTTCAGAAAGGCGCGCAGGGCGATCTGGCCGAGCACTATGATGACGCGCTTGCGTGTGAGCAACAGGAGCTCGCGACGGAGATAGGGCCGGCAATTGTCAAGTTCACAGGGCAAGGGCTGGTTGGCGGGGGGCGCGCAACGCAAAGCTGCCGTGACCGCGCAGTCATGCAGGCGGAGGCCGTCATCGAGCCGGGTCGAGTCTGGCTGGCTCGCGAAGCCGAATCGATGGAGCGCTTCATAGAACCACTCGCCGCTGCGATCGCCCGTAAACATGCGTCCTGTCCTGTTAGCTCCGTGCGCTCCCGGCGCCAGCCCCACGACAAGAAGCGCGGCCGTGGCCTCGCCGAATGCCGGGACGGGACGACCCCAGTATTCTTCCGACCGGTACCGGCGCACTTTCTCCAGCGCTACCCGCTCCCTCCATTCGACCAACCGCGGACACTTGCGACACTCTATGATGGTTTCCTGTAACCGTTGAAAACTGCGGGCCATATTCATGCCGACACCATATCATGACGATTCAGCATTCTGGATTGCGGATTTTCGCGCTTCTCTTCCCGGGACCTGAGGCCGGCATCCCGGAACCTGCATTCCAAAGCTCGAAATCGAGAGAGTTCTTGAGGGGAAGGACTACCCTGCCTGATAATAAACGATTGATATTTCCAGAGGAGGGAGTGATGGACTTCGGCAATAATTGCGACCTTACAATCCGCCGCCTGGCGCCCCTGATTCGACGGCGCAAGCTCTCGCCCGTCGAACTGACGCGCGCCCTGCTCGCCCGGATCGATCGGCTGGACCCGCGCCTGAACTCCTTTATCACGGTCACATCGGATCTGGCTCTGGCCCAGGCGCGACGAGCCGAGAAGGAAATAGTCCGCGGCGCTTATCGCGGCGCTCTTCACGGCATCCCGATTTGCCTGAAGGATCTCTTTTACACACGCGGCATCCGCACCTCCGCCGGATCGCGGATTCTGCGCAATTTCGTTCCCACGGAAAACGCGCATGTAGTCGATCGCCTGTTCGAGGCAGGCGCCATCCTGCTGGGCAAGACGAACCTGCATGAGTTTGCCTACGGCGCCACCAATGTCAATCCACACTTCGGCGCCGTACACAACCCTTGGGCCACGGATCGGATGTCGGGCGGCTCCAGTGGCGGAAGTGCTGCTGCCGTGACGGCGGGCCTTGCCTTGGCTTCGTTGGGAACCGACACCGGTGGGTCGATCCGGATTCCGTCGGCGGCTTGCGGCTGCGTCGGACTCAAGCCGACGCACGGCCGGGTTCCGCTAGGCGGGGTGATTCCTCTGGCTCCCAGCCTGGATCATGTCGGACCCATCTCGCGCTGCGCAGAAGATGCGGCACTCGTGCTCGACGCCATAGCAGGTGCGGATCCGTGCGCACCGGCCGGTCTGGGGAAGAACGAACCGTCCGCGCGGAATCTCAGGAAGGGGCTCGCGGGCCTGCGCATTGGGGTGCCCAAGCAGTACTTCTTCGACCGCCTCCAGAGGGAAGTGAGGCGCAACGTGCTCGCTGCCATCGCCACTCTGGAGCAGAACGGCGCTGAAGTCCGTGAAGTCGATCTGAAATGGATGGGCGAGACCGCCAAACTTGCCGGCGTGATTACCCTCGCGGAGGCCCTGGTCTATCACTGGAAGTGGGTACAAAAACGATCAGCCGACTATGGACCCGACCTGCGGATTCGTCTCAAGGAGGGCATGGAAATATCAGCAGTTTCATACTTGCAGGCCCAGGAGTTGCGCTGTACCTATACGAAGGAGTTTGAAAGAGTTCTGCAGTCGGTCGACATGCTGGCTGTTCCCACCTTGCCTGTGGCCGCTCCACGCATAGAGCAAAGCGAGGTTGCTGTCGGCCGCACCAAGGAAAACGTGCGCATCGCACTGCTGCGCCTGACACGTCCCGGCAACTTGACGGGACTCCCGGCCATGTCGGTGCCTTGCGGGCTCACCTCCGACCATTTGCCGATCGGGCTGCAGCTGATCGGCCGCCATCTGGAGGAAGGGACGATATTACGCGCGGCTCATGCCTACGAGCAGCTGACATCGTGGCATGAGATGTTCCCGCCCGATCCCTTATGAAAGACCACGAATCATATGGGGCGCCCCTGCCAAGACCAACCAGGATAACCAGCATGGAACAATCCCCAAGAATGCCCGGATTTTTGGCGGCTTGGCCTCTGGCGCCAGGGCGGTCTCCAGGGACGCGAATTCTATGCATTTCAAGGTTGCTGTTTGGCTGCGGCCGGAGGCTGAGTTATTCTTTCTGCGGGTGATGGCATGAAGATTGCGCTGGTGCAGATGAATACCACCGTCGGCGATATCCACGGCAATCGGGACGGCGTGCTTCAGGCGATGACCAAGGCAGAGCGCATGGGCGCCGATATCGGGGTGTTTCCGGAGCTCTGCCTGACCGGCTATCCGCCGCGTGACCTTCTCAGCCTGCACGGTTTCGTGGAATCCAACCTTCAGGCTCTGCAGGAGCTTGCCGTTCACTCCGGCCGCATGGGCGCCATTGTCGGTTTTGTCGATCGCAATCGGGAGCCGGAGGGCAAAGAGCTGTACAACGCCGCCGCCTTTTTATGTGAGGGCGCAATTCGAGCGGTGATACACAAGACGCTTCTGCCCAGCTATGACGTCTTTGATGAAGACAGGTACTTTGAAAGATCCCGTGAAGCGCGGCTGATGCCGTTTCAGGGCCGCGCAATCGGAATCTCCATTTGTGAAGACGCATGGAACGACCAGGATTTCTGGTCTCAGCGCCTCTATCATACCAACCCGATCTCCAATCAGGTAGATCTGGGCGCCAACCTGCTCATCAACATCTCCTCTTCGCCTTTTGAGATGTACAAACCGCTCGTCCGCTATCGCATGCTTCTCGGCCATGTCCAGAAGTATCGCGTCCCCCTGGTGTACGTAAATCTCGTAGGCGGCAACGACGATCTGCTCTTCGACGGCAACAGTCTCGTGTTCGGGCGCGCGGGAAACCTGATCGCCCAAGGGAAGAGCTTCCAGGAGGATCTGCTGCTGGTCGATCCGGAATTGGGGCTGGATCAGAGCTATCGGGAGGGGGAGCCGATGCAGAACCTGTTTGAGGTCCTGGCCATGGGGACGCGCGACTACGCACGCAAATGCGGTTTCAAGTCGGCTGTCCTCGGGCTGAGCGGCGGCATCGATTCCGCGGTCACGGCCTGCATCGCCGCCGAGGCGCTTGGCCATCAGAATGTGCTGGGCGTGTCCCTGCCGTCGGTGTACTCCGCCCAGGCAAGCCACGATGATGCGCAGGCGCTGGCTCAGAACCTGGGCATAGGCTTTAAGGTCATTCCCATTCAGTCGGTTTTTCAGGAGTATCGCTCAGTGCTCTCTCACGCCTTTGCCGGGCTTCCGGAAGATGCCACGGAGGAGAACATCCAGGCGCGGATCCGCGGCAACATCTTGATGGCGTTGTCGAACAAATTCGGACACCTGGTCCTGAGCACCGGCAACAAATCGGAGCTGGGTGTGGGCTATTGCACCCTGTATGGCGATATGGCGGGCGGACTGGCGGTGATTTCCGATGTTCCCAAGACGGAAGTCTATCGGCTTGCCGATTACATTAACCGCTCCCGGGAGATTATCCCGGCCGACACCCTGCGCCGTGCGCCGACTGCAGAGCTGCGCCCCAATCAGACGGATCAGGACACGCTGCCTGCCTACGAGATTCTAGATGCGATACTGCGGCTTTTCGTCGAGGAGCAGCTGAGCATCGACGAGGTGGTGAAACGCGGCTATGCGCGCTCCACGGCGGCAGAGGTGGCGCGCATGGTTTATCATAGTGAATACAAGCGTCGGCAAGCTGCACCCGGCCTGAAGGTCTCTTCCCGCGCCTTCGGCAGCGGCCGGCGCATGCCCATCGCGATGAAACTCGGTTATTAAGGATTGAGGAGGTGTTTACTTGGTCACGGACGCCCTGCTTACAGATCTATACGAACTCACCATGGGCGCGGGCTATTTTGATCATGGCAAAGCCGACGACACCGCCACCTTTGACCTTTACTTTCGACATAATCCTTTTCGCGGCGGCTATGCCGTCGCCGCCGGCCTGGAGGATGCGGTCCGGGCCGTCCTGGCCGTGCGATTCAGCGAAGCAGATCTCGGTTATCTTCGCTCGCTCCGGTCATCGACCCGTACTCCGCTTTTCTCCGAAGGTTTCCTCAAGTACCTCTCGGGCTACCGTTTCCGGGGCAATCTCTGGGCTATTCCCGAAGGCAGCGTGGTTTTTCCCAACGAGCCCCTGCTGCAGGTCCGGGGCAACTTGATCGAATGTCAGCTGGTGGAGACGATCCTCCTCTGCCACATCAATTTCCAGACCCTCGTGGCTACCAAGGCCTCACGCATGTGGGAGGCCTCCCATCACGGCACGGTGGTCGAGTTCGGGCTGCGCCGGGCACACGGGCCGAACGGCGCGCTGAGCGCGTGCCGGGCTGCTTTCATCGGCGGTGCCGACGCGACTTCCAACGTCAAAGGAGCAGCCCTGCTTGGAATCCACGCCACCGGGACGCACGCCCACAGCTGGGTTCAGTCGTTTCCTGGAGAACTGGAAGCGTTCCGTGCATATGCGCATTCGTTCCCGGATGACTGCGTGCTGCTTGTGGACACCTATGATGTCCTGGAGAGCGGCGTTCCCAACGCGATTCGGGTCGCCAAAGAACTGGAAGAGAAGGGACATCGACTGATGGGCATCCGCTTGGACAGCGGTGATCTTGCCTTCCTGAGCAAGCGGGCCCGTGAGATGCTGGATAAGGCCGGGCTCAGTTATGTCAAAATTGTAGCATCGAACGAGCTGGACGAATTTGTGATCACTGAGATTCTGGCGCAAGGCGGCTGCATAGATATCTGGGGCGTCGGGACCAAGCTCGTGACTGCCAGTGGAGAGGACGGCTGCGCCCTGGGCGGGGTTTACAAAATGGTGGAACACAACGGCCATCCCAAGATCAAACTCAGCAGCAACCCGGAAAAGATGACCAACCCGGGCTTCAAGAAAGTGATTCGCTTCCATGGCGCCGACGGGCTTATGGAAGCTGACGCACTGGCGCACAGATCGGAAGATCTCGGCGACGGTGAAATCCTCATCATCGATCCGAGCAATCCACTGCGGCGCAAAAAACTGGACTCCTGCACCCGGGTGGAACTGCTTTGTCCAGTCGTGGATGGCGGAGAATTGGTATACGACTTTCCCGCCCTGAGAGAAATTCGCGCCCGGCGCATCGATCAGCTGGCGCACCTGCATGACAGCTATCGGCGCCTGCACATGCCCCATGAATACAAGGTTGGCCTCACCTATACGTTATGGCACCAGAAGGAGCAGATGTTCGACGAGGAAATGGTGTAGCGGGTGAGACCGGCGAGATGCATGCATCCGCACGCACGCTCCTGGCCGGGCTCATCGACTATGCCGGCCTTTTCCCGCCTGCGTTTCTTCCCATGGCTGCCGCAGTGCACAACTATGCGCACTACCAGGGCATTCCTTTTTCCTGGGTCCTCGGCCGTTTCGTCGTTCCTGTTCTCAGGCTGGAGGAGTTCGAGCGGGAGTCGGCGCCTCTGCTGCCGCCGCCCGGCTCGTCAGCGGTCTGGCGCCTGAGCCTGCTTGCCACGGATCCCGAAAACGACGTCAGACAGCTCGATGATTTCAATCGGAATCATTCAGGAGCGCTCTTTGACAGCATCGAGATAACGGCCGGAAGCCCGGCGGAGATTGTTACGGCAAGGGCAGTAACGCCGCGCGCTCTCCATCTTTACTGCGAAATCCCGCTCGCCGGAGAGCTAAGGTCTCTTGTCGCCGCCATGGGCAAGTCGGGCGCATATGCCAAAGTGCGGTGCGGCGGCGTGAGCGCGGAAATGTTTCCGTCCGCCAGCCAAGTGGCTCAGTTCGTTCAGGAGTGCAACGCCGCCGGGGTGGGCTTCAAGGCCACGGCTGGTTTGCACCATCCTATGCGCGGAGTTTACCCGCTTACCTATGATGCGGACAGTCAGAAGGGACTGATGCACGGATTTTTGAATTTGTTTCTGGCAGCCGCGTGGGTCAGGGCCGGGATGAGCGGCGGGGAGGCGGTTGCGCTCCTCGAGGAGAGGTCTCCCACGGCATTTCGCTTCTCCGAGGACGGCGTCAACTGGCGTGGGCATCTCCTCGGCATCGAGGATATCGTGGAGGCGCGGCGCAGGTTCGCCCTGGCATTCGGTTCCTGCTCGTTCTCTGAGCCGGTCGCCGACCTCCGGAAAATGAATCTGATTCCATAAGATTCGGGGGCGTTTCTGCAGAAGTCAGAATTGAGGCAGATTTTTTGACTCTTGCAAATACGCCCCCCCTGGATCTTTCCATATGAATGAAACACACGGGATTGAGCTGGGCTGCTGGGTCACGTCGGCACAGGACCCGGCGACCGACTTTCCCATTCAAAACCTCCCCTTTGGTGTCTTCAAACGACGGGACAGGGAAGAAGCTGCACGCGTCGGAGTCGCGATCGGTGACCGAGTTCTCGACCTATCCGCGTGTCTCCGGGAGGGCCTGTTGGAGGGCGCCGCCGCAGATGCCGCCGAAACGTGCGCCCGGCCTGCACTCAATGGTCTTATGGCGCTTGGCCCGAGTTATTGGAGGGCCCTCCGGCTGCATCTGAGCCGGTTGCTGCGGGCGGAAGCGCACGAGCTTCAAGACCACCCGCGCCGGGAGGAGATGCTTCTGCCGATGAGGCAGGTCGATATGCTCCTGCCCTGCGAAATCGGCGACTACACCGACTTCTACGCGTCGGCGTACCATGCACGGAATGTCGGCAGCATGTTCCGGCCGGATAATCCGCTGCTTCCCAACTACAAGTATGTTCCCATCGCCTACCATGGCCGTTCCTCCAGCATCATCGTCAGCGGTACACCCGTGCGCAGGCCGATTGGGCAAGTTGCAGAGGAGGCAGCCGGGCCACCCAGCGTAATGCCGACCCAACTCCTGGACTATGAGCTGGAGGTCGGTTTTTTCATAGGTCCTGGGAATCCCATGGGCAGGCCGATTGGGATCGAGCAGGCTGAGGCGCACATTTTTGGGTTGTGCCTCGTGAACGACTGGTCGGCACGGGACATCCAGAGATGGGAGTATCAGCCGCTTGGGCCGTTTTTGTCCAAGAACTTTGCGACCACCGTATCGCCGTGGGTCGTGACCCTGGAAGCCCTGGAGCCCTATCGCATCTCCGCCTGCCAGCGCCCTCCTGGCGATCCGCTTCCGCTTCCGCACCTGTCCTCGCCTCGGACCGCGCAGCGTGGCGGCATCGACCTCACACTCGAAGCTTGGCTGCGGTCGAGCCGCATGGAGGAGAAGGGAATTTCACCGGTGCGCATCAGCTGCGGGAATCTCAGAGATTTGTACTGGACTCCGGCGCAATTGATCGCGCACCACACCAGCAACGGCTGCAATCTTCGCCCCGGCGATCTGGTTGCGAGTGGCACCGTTTCAGGAGAGCAGGAAGACGAACGCGGCTGCCTCCTCGAGAGGACCTGGCGTGGTCAGAAGCCGATCCCTCTGCCCGGTGGTGAAGCCCGGGCTTTTCTGCAGGACGGCGACGAGGTGATCCTGCGCGGTTATTGCGAACGGCCTGGACTGGCGCGCATCGGATTCGGCGCCTGCAGCGGCAGAATCGAACCTGCGGAATTCTTGGACCGCAAAAAACCTCAACGCAGAGGGCGCTGAGATCGCAGAGCTTGAACCATTGCTATCTCTGCGGTGAAGTGTTTCGCCGCGATCAACGGCCGGTTTCAGTCTTTGCGCTTGCGCTGGGCCTGGCCGGTCATCGGCACAAAGCGCACCGGAATGGTGGAGCGGCGGCTGATGCCCTGATCGTTCTTCTCGAGCAGCACCAGATCTTGATCCAGACTGCCTACCGGAATGATCATCTTGCCTCCCGGCTTGAGTTGGTCGATGAGCGGCTGAGGGATGTGGTCCGGCGCAGCAGTTACGATGATGCGGTCGAACGGGGCGGCGTCGGGCCAGCCCATGTAGCCATCCCCGCAACGGATCCGGATGTTTTTATATCCCAGGGCGTTCAGTGTCGATTGGGCTTGTGCAGTAAGCTCAGGCAGGATCTCGATGGTATACACTTCGGAGACAAGCTCCGCCAGCACCGCCGCCTGATAACCGGAACCTGTCCCGATCTCGAGGACGCGCTCACCGCCCCGGAGTTCGAGAGCCTGAGTCATGTAGCCTACGATGTAGGGCTGGGAAATCGTCTGGCCGAGCACGAGGGGGAGGGGATTATCGTCGTAAGCGGCATCGACCAGATCGTCCGGCACGAACCTGTGGCGCGGCACCTTGCGCATGGCAGCCAGGACCCGAGCATCCTTCACGTCCCGGTCCTGAAGTTGTTCGCGGACCATCCGCTCCCGCAACTGGAGGAGCAGCTGCTCGCGGTCGGAAGGCGCTGCCTTCTGCGGTTCTTCGCTACGGCTTGGAAGCATGTGGGAGGAGCATCCTTGCATGCTCGCGGCCAGGGTCATCACAAGCAAGATGAGTCTTGCGCCTTGCATGTTCCCTTGCTGAGTTGCGGTCCGGCCGGGGAGACGTTCGTGTTCGTTCCGAACACCTGCCTTCCCGGCCGGCTGGGTTCATTGCCGTTTGGCCTCCTCAGAAAACCGGATCGGCCAGCTTCGCCAGGACGGCAGCGGAGGCCTTTTCTACATCCGCGTGGAGGGAGTTGCCGTGCGCATCCATGGTAACGATCGCGGGAAAATCCACGACATCCAGATGCCACATTGCCTCCGGCACCCCGTACTCCAACAGGTGGACATTTTTCACGCTCTTGATGCAGCGGCCGTAATATTGCGCTGCACCCCCGATCGCGTTGAGATAAACCGCACCGAAGTCCTTCAGGGCGGCAAGAGTTTTGGCGCCCATGCCGCCCTTGCCGATGACGGCCCGGACGCCGTAGCGCTTGATGACCTCCGCCTCGTACGGTTCCTCGCGGATGGAGGTCGTTGGCCCGGCGGCGGTCATCTTCCAGCCGCCGTTCTGCTTCAGCACCACGGGCCCGCAGTGATAGAGGAGTGCGCCCGAAAGGTCAACAGGGGCCGGGTTTTTCATGAGATGAGCGTGGACGGCGTCGCGTCCCGTGTACATGTCGCCGCGCAGCAGCACAATGTCGCCTACCTTCAGGCTGCGAACTGCCGTCTCTGAAAGGGGCGATTGCAGCACAATCTCCTTGCCCGTCCGCTGAAAGCCTCCGCCGGTGGCCATCTGCTTTTCGGGAACGCCGGCATCGCGGTAGAGCCAACGCTTGATGGCTCCGGTCTGCTCGTCCAGGATCACGCCCAGGCGCCGGAAAGCCCAGCAATCATAGGCAACAGAAACAAAGTAGCAGGCGGGCAGACGGTTCAGGGCGCCGATCTTGCAGCCGATCAGAGAAACCGCCCCCCCGAATCCCATGGCCCCAATACCAAGCGTGTTGGCAACGGACACGGTGTAATTCTCGAGAGCGGCCAATTTGGGGTCCGGATTCACGTCATCGAGCGTGCGGAAGAGCTGTGCTTTGGCGTGCTGATATCCGGAGGTGCGATCCCCTCCGATGGCCACGCCGAGGGCACCAGGAGAGCAGCCGTGCCCCTGTGCCTGCCAAACCGCGTGCAGGATGCATTTGCGCACGCCGTCCAGCGTCCGGTCGGCCCGGCCCAGATGGGGCAGATCACATGGAACCGAGTATTGGATGTTTTTGTTTTCGCAGCCGCCCCCCTTCAGCAGCAGCTTGACCTCAATCTCATCATTGTTCTCCCACTGGCTCCAGTGCAGAGTCGGTGACCCCGGCCCCAGATTGTTGCCGCTGTTCTTTCCTGTGATCGAATCGACCGAATTGGGCCTCAGTTTGCCCTGTCGGGTGGCCTCCGCCAGCGCCGAGAAAATCTTGTCTTTCATCTTCAACTGGTTCGTCCCGATCGGCGTGCGTATCTCGAATGTGGGCAGGCCGGTGTCCTGGCAGATCGGCCCGGAATCGGCCAGTGCCATGTCCACATTGACGACCATGACGTCGAGCGCGGATGCCGCCTGGCTTCCTGGTGTCTCCATGGCCAAAGCGGCAGCCATCCTGCTGCGGACGTCGGGCGGCAAGTTCGTGGAAGTCTGGGTTATCAACTCAAGCATGCTCTTTTCAAATTGTTCCATACGTGTTGAACCTCATGGCACATAATGCCTGAAAGAAATTCCCCTCAAAGGATTGCGACACAGCTCAGGGCTTCCATTATATCACCGGATGCGTCGACAACCAGTTCGTGAAATCCAGAGAATCCGATACCCGGATCTTTGCCGCCGCTCACACGGGACGGCACAACTTCAGGCAAGAAACCTCACTGGCGTCGCTTCCGCGCAGCCTGGCGGCTGCAACCAGGTCAGCAACCACGAAACCCACAAAACCTAGGAACCGGTTTCGTACAAATCATGGATCCGTGAGGCGACCCGGCAAATCGCAGAGGAAGAACCCGGGTTTGCAGTCTTGCCTTGCAGAGCGCAGGGAGAGTGAAGTGCTGAAAAATCTTTTCAAAAAATGAAGATTTCCCACTTTGTATGGATCTCATGAGATCAAAGAGGGTCTAAGAGGGTTGTTTTGTTACGGGATGCAGCCTCGCGGGTTCCGGCAGCGGATGTGACATGATATCCTTATATTCTAAGGCACGGAAGGTGCCGGGGGAGAAAGGCAGTAGGAATCCGGGGAAGGAAGAGCGCCGATGATTTTCTCGTTAGATACCTGGCTTCTGCCGGCAATTGCCGCGGCGTCATCTTCCTATCTGGTATCCCTCGGCTGGGAACATTTCCGGCGATCCACAGCCCCCAGCAGGCTAACAGAGGCATTCCTGGCAGCGCTGAGTTTTATCATGGGCGCCATCGCCGCATACAGCCGGCACGTCTCCATCCAAACGAGTTTGAATAACAATATCATCGTGATGTTTTTGGTCGGCGCCAGCACCACCTATCTGTGGCTGCGCCTCCGGAAATACTTCTTCAGTTACAGAATCAGCCGTGAGCCGTAGCGTCACGCACATGTCTGTTCCCTGCAACGGTCTATATTGCCAATGCAGGGATTGAAACAGAGAACACTCCGATCTTCCACAAACAATTCAGTTATGCCCCAGTGCGGAGTGGAAAGCGGGAATGCCCGTTTGTCTGCTTTTTCATTATGCCCGGCGATCGAGGGTGTAGTGAAGGTAAGAGGAGGAATGGTGTGCGGGCCGCGGCGCGGCATGCGGTCCCCTCACCCGTGTATAACCAACCGAGCGCTTCTCCGCCTGATACGCAACGTCCCGCACATAAGCAGGTCGAAAGGTCAGTAACCTCCCATTGCCTGCGATTGAATTTTCCTGGTGCTGTTCCTCATATCGACTCCTGTTTACGGATGATTAGCACCTTTTTTGTTTTTTAGGCGCCGACGATGCAACATTCTTTGGCGGGAATTGGATGCCCGTACAAACGATCCTTGTTGACATATATCGAGGGGTGTAGTACTTAGAATACACCTGTGTGGGTGGACAACCTTCTGCGAAAGGATATACTTCATGCCGAGTGAACGACTGAGAATACTGGAACTGGCACTCGAGTCTCTTGAGAATAAGAAGAAGCAGATTGATGAAGAGATCGCAGCCCTGACCGGCGAGTTGAGACGCGGCAGAGCGGCGAAGGCAGTGTTGTCCGCAGGGGCAGCCGCTCCCGTCGTCAAGAAGGCGATCAAGGCGCGGAGGCGATCGCGCTTTTCCAGGGAGGAACGGGAACGGCGATCGGCGCGGATGAAGGCTTACTGGGACAAGTGGCGCAAAGACAAGGGTCGTCAGAAATAGCTACCGCCGGAACCACAATTCCAAGGACGGAGGTCCCGGAGCGCGGGGCCTTCGTTTGTTTTCAGGGCGGTTCCTGCCGACGCGCATGAAAAAGGCTTATTTGGGAGTCGTGCGGATTCCACAAACAGTGCCTGCAACCAACGGGGCCGCTGAGTAAGCCAATACTATTCCCAGAATCATCGCGTATGTGCTTTGGTCTTGGGGCCAAAAGTTTTGACTCCCCGGAATAAATGACATAGCATTTTGTTTCCAGTCTACGACGTCCCTTGAGAGTGCTGCGCTTCTATGTCAGGAAAGAGTTATTCCCCCCGTCCTGAATCCGCCAGCCGGAATAAACTCGCAATTCTCGACTCGGCCTCGCAGCTGCTGAACGAAATCAGCGTCGAGCTGACGTCCATCCTTGATCTCGACAAGCTGCTGCAGAAGGTGGCGCAGATGACCCTCCGGTTCATCGACTATGATTTTTTCGCGATTCTGCTCATCGATGAAGACTCCGAGCATTTCATTTGGAAGACCTCCGTCGGGTTCAGTGAAGAGTCCTACCGGACTTTCCAGCGTCTGAGCATCCACAAGGGTCTGGTCGGCAGGGCGGTGCGCACGGGCCGGCCGGTCGTGGTAAACAATGTCGAGCAGGATCGCGATTATATACCTGTCCAGACCGTGAGCGGCAGGAGGCCGAAGGCTGAGCTGGTGTTGCCCCTCATTATCAAGGATCGGACCATCGGTGTGCTGGTTCTGGGAAGCGCGCTCAGGGGTTTCTTCCGGCAGCACCATCTGGGGGCGCTGACACCGCTGGCGGCACAAATAGCCGTGGCCATCGAAAATGCCAGCCTCTATGAAGAAAAATCACGCGATGCCCTGGCCAAGCGGGTGATCAGTGAGATCGCCAAGGAGATGACATCCATACTCGAATTGGATGAACTCCTGAACCGGATTGCCACGCTCATGCGGCGCGTGATCGAGTATGAAATCCTCGGCATCTTTCTATACGATGCCGAGCGTCAATGCCTGGAGTTGAAAGTCGCCATCGGTTACGCCGAAGAAACGGTGTCACGATTTCAGAGCCTCCCGATCGGTGTGGGACTGCTCGGGCACGCGGTGCGCGAGCGCCAGACCCTGGTGTCGACCGATTTGCCGAACGACGGGCGCGCGATCAGCGTCAGGGCCTCCGCAGGCTGCTGGACGCAATCGGAGGTAGCCATCCCCCTGATCTCGCGGCACCGGCTCCTGGGGGGCCTGGTGGTCGAGAGCTGCAACCCGAAATACTTCAAGCCGGAACGGCTGGAGATTCTGGAGATGCTGGCCCGGCAGATGGCGGTCAGCATCGACAATGCTCAGCTGTTTCAGCAGGTCCTGGCCAAGGAACAGAAGCTCGAGACGGATTTCGCCCTCGCCCGGGACCTGCAACGCAGTATGATTCCCAGCACAGCGCCGCAGCTGAAAGGATATGAGATCGCGACGGTCTACAAGCCCGCGGAGAGCCTGGGAGGTGACTACTACGACTTCCTCTGGATGGACGGTGATCACATCGTATTGACAATCGGCGATGTCTCGGGCAAGGGTGTCGCGGCGGCCATAACCATGGCAGCCACACGCAGCGCCTTACGCTTCGCCGCCCGGCTGAACTCTTCTCCCTCCCGGACGCTGTACCATGTCAACAGGCGCCTGTTTCGCGATGTCAAGAAACGGACCTACGTCACCTTGTTTTACGCCGTTCTGGAAGTGAAAGCCGGGCTGTGTCGATGGTCCAACGCGGGCCATTTCCCGCCCCTCCTCCTGCGTGCCGACGGATCCAGCCAGGAGTTGTCCGCAGGAGGCACGCCGCTAGGGATGTTTGACCGGTCGCGTTACGCCGCGGGACGAACCCAGTTGCGCCCCGGCGATCTGATCCTTTTTTATACCGACGGCGTGACGGAAGCCCTCAATGAATCGGGGGAAGAGTTCGGCCGCGACCGTTTGGCAGCCGCTCTGCGCAGAAAATCGCACCAGACGGCGAGAGAAATCCTCAGAACGCTGTCCGGCGAACTCAACAAGTTCACTCGTGGCATGGAGCAGCATGACGATATGACAGCATTCATTCTCAAGGTCGGAGAGGATCTTTGACGCGTCGCCGGGTCTGGATCGGAATCGGGCTGGTGGTCCTGCTCGCGGCCGCAGCGGGATCCTGGCTGAACTATCGAACCACCCGGTTCGACGAAATCATCGGCCAGGCAGCTGCACAGAACGACGTTGATTTCTATCTGGTCAAGGCGATCGTTTATGAAGAGAGCTGGTTCCGCCCCGAAATTCAAGGCGCTTCAGGTGAATTGGGTCTGATGCAGGTGACCATGAGGGCGGCAACAGACTTTACCGCGCACAACGGATTCCCTCCGATAAATGACGAGATGAGGCTCCTGGAGCCGAGGCTGAATGTCGAGATCGGCTGTTGGTATCTGAGGCAGTCGCTGGATCTGTACAAACTCTCACCCGACCCCGTCCTGTTTGCGCTGCTTCGCTATAACGCCGGAGAGGCACGGGCGGACAACTGGTTGCGGCTTGCGGTCTCCAAACCGGTGCCTGCTGGCGCTTCCCCGGAAAATTACTACCTTTCGCTGGTAGATTTTCCCATAACCCGCAACTATGTACGCCGCATCCTGCAGCGTTCGCGGAGCCGCAATTACTGGTTCTAAGCAGAAACTGGCCGCAACGGATCGTTCGAAATCACAACCCGTTGCGGCCAATAGTTCTTTGGCAAGCAGGTCGGCCCACCAAACCGTCCGCAGGCTTGCTTACTTCTTGTCGTAAATCTGCTTTCGTACCCTCTCAGTGCCGCCCATCGAACTTGTCGTGGCTACGGTCAAGGTCTTTCCATCAGCCGACACGGAGTATTCGTACTTGATCGGAGACGGGGTACCATCGCGTCCAGTCTGCGAGCCGGAAATGACTAGAACATCGCCGTTCCATGTCGCCGTGTACTTCATGTCGCCGCGGCCGGTGTTGACGGTGTTCTCTTTGCCGTCCAGGACGTACTTTGTTTCCACAGGGTTCTGTCCCATCATTCGGCTGGTGGTCATTTCAGTAGCAGTCATTTTGATGGTCAATTCGGCGCCGCCCCCGCCGCCGCCCCCGCGGCCGCCGCCGCCACCCCCGCCGCCGCCGCCCGCAGGAGCCGGATTAGCCGCTGCAGTCTTCTCAGCATTCGGCACCCAGGTGCCGCTGAAATCAGGCGCGGCCAACACGACCGCAACCAGGCAAAGCCCAATAGCAAGTAGCAATAACGCTTTCTTCATGGTTTCTCCTTTTGTGATCATTGATGGACCTAAGAGCCTGATCGAGCACGTTTTTCGGGTCCGATTGGACTCCTGCCGGCACGCATGCGCCGGACACTGTCAGGTCCGATGGGACTTAACATTCCGGCATAGCCGTGCCGCACGGCTCTCACGGATACAAATTTACCCCAACCGCCGGATTAATAACGCACCTTAAAATACGCAGGCGGCCAAGCGATATTTCATGGTTTCTCACTTGCAGGCAGTGCCCGGAAGATTTCCTCTGCGATCCGATCCGCCGCCTGGGCCGGATCCGGAGCCTGCAGTATCGGCCTCCCCACAACGAGATAATCGGCTCCAGCCCGTATGGCGTCGGCAGGAGTAGCCGTGCGTGCCTGATCCTGCGACTGCGCGCCCCCGGGCCTGATGCCGGGAATTACGAGTTTTATTGTACCACCGAATCTGCGACGGAGAATTGGAAGTTCAAGCGGCGAAGCTACCAGCCCGGGAATACCTGCCTGTGCGGCCAGGTCTGCGAGCCGTTCCACCCAAGTCGGGAGCGCCTCGTGAATCCCGATGCTGCGCGCGTCCTCGGGCGCGAGGCTGGTGAGAGCGGTAACAGCCAACAGGAGCGGAGGTTCGGATGAACTCTGGGCGGCTTCGCGCGCAGCCTCGAGCATCTTTTTACCCCCGACCGCATGCAGGGTGAGCATCTGAACTCCAAGGCGACAGGCGGAGCGCACAGCGGCGGCGACCGTGTTTGGAATGTCATGAAGCTTCAGGTCCAGAAAAACCCTGTTCCCGCGCTCAACGATCTCTTTGACAAAAGCCGGGCCCTCGCTAACAAAAATCTCCAACCCCAGCTTGAAATATCCTACGTGACCCGATAAGCGGTCGACGACGGCAAGCGCCGTGGCGCGATCCGGGACGTCGAGGGCCACGATCAGGTGCGACCGGGCTTCCTTCATACCTGCATGCTCCCAATGATCTCGTTGATATCCTTGATGTTATGCGACCGGCAGTATGCCTCGATCCCTGACGCGATCTGCTGGGATGCAGCGGGATTGTAGAAGTTCGCCGTCCCCACCTGAATGGCCCGTGCGCCGGCGATGAGGAACTCGAGCGCATCTTCGGCACTGGCGATACCTCCGATGCCGATCACGGGGATTTTCACCTCGCGGGCCGCCTGCCAGACCATGCGTAAGGCTATGGGCTTGATCGCAGGGCCGGAAAGCCCGCCGGTGACAAAGCGCAATCGCGGCCGCCGTTCTTCAACGTCCACTGCCATCCCCACGAGCGTGTTGATGGCGGAAATGGCATCCGCCCCGGCGTCTTCACAGGCCCGGGCAAAAACCTGGATGTCAGTGACGTTGGGCGAGAGTTTAACCCATAGCGGGATTCTGGGTGAAGCCTTCTTCGCCTTCGCTGTTACCTTGTAAGTGTCGCGCGGGTCCTTGTTGAAGTGAAAGCCCCCGTGCTTCACGTTCGGGCAGGAAATGTTGAGTTCAAGCGCCGCAATGCCGGGGACGTCGTTGAGGAACCGGGTGACCTCGAGATAGTCCTCCAGGCTGAATCCCACGACGTTCACGACGACGTTGGTGTGGAACTTCCGAAGGGCAGGGAGTTTTTTTTCGACGAATTCGGCCGCGCCGATATTCTGCCAGCCGATGGCGTTGAGCATGCCTGATGCGGTTTCGTAGATGCGAGGCGGCGGGTTGCCTTCGATTGGCTTCATCGAAATGCCCTTGACTACGATCCCTCCGATTGAGTTGAGGTCCATGAGGTGGGCAAACTCGATGCCGTAAGCGAAGGTCCCGCTGGCGGTCATCACGGGATTCTTGAACCGGACCCCGCCGATGGTTACCTCCATCCTCGATTGCTTGCCTGATTTCTGCTTGATGGGCGAGGCGTTTTCTTTCTTCATGCATCCTCTGTGTCGTCAGGTGGCCAAATCCGAAGTCCGCAGTCCAAAATCCGAAATCGTCAGAGTGGCGGGGACTCCCAATCGATCATGCGGCTGTCGATCACCGGGCCTTCCATGCACACGCGGATATAATGAGCTTCACCGCGGTCGCTGCTGGCTCGAACCACACAGCCCATGCATGCGCCCAGAGAGCAGCCCATGCGCGCTTCCAGGCTGACCTCGCAGGGCACCAAATGGCGCTGTGCCAGCGCGTGCACCGCCCGCATCATGGCCCATGGGCCGCAGGCGTACAGCCTCGGGCCCTTCTTGGAATGCTCCTTGAGAAACCGGGTAAGCGGCGCGGTTACCAGTCCCCGCTCGCCCAGCGAGCCATCCTCGGTAGCGTACTGGATTTCGATCCCCAGGCGCTCGAAGTACTCACTCAAGACCAGCTCCTCTGCCGTGCGGGCGCCATAAAAGAGGACCGGAGAGACTTCGAGCGCAATCAGCTCACGCGCGAGAAGGTACAGCGCGGCAATTCCCACACCACCGGCAACCAGGCAGGCGAAGCGGACCTCCTTGCTCATTTCCTTCGAGAGCTGGAACGGGCGTCCCTGCGGTCCCAGAGTATGCAGTTCCTGCCCCGGCCGCACCTGGACCAGCCTATGCGTGCCGGCCCCGACATCCTTGACGAGGATTTCCAGACCTGCGGGATTTCCGGTGCGGGCGTGCGGGTGAATGGCAAAGATGCTGAAGGGACGGCGGAGGAGGGGATTATCATCTACCTCCTCGCTGCATTTCACCATCAGAAATTGCCCCGGGTGCACCAGGCGGGCTTGTTCGGGGGAACTCAGCGTCAGCAGATAGTTCGCCGCTCCCAGGTTCCTCACTTCTTTTACTCTGACTCTTCTATCCAGCATCCTGATTCAACCTCAGCGGTGCCCAGAATATTACCGCAGAGATTGCAGAGACCGCAGAGAAAACAAGAGTATTGTTCCTAGCCCGAATTATTCGCGAAGCGCTGGCGCCTGCGGCGCGGCAAAAGCTCCCGCACGCCGACCAAGACCGAACGGTCAGCGTTTGTCAGCGTTTTTCCGCGTCCAAAAATTTCTTTTGATCGTATATTCATGAATAATCCGGGCCAGCGAGTTGTTTTGCTGCCGCTTTCCCGCTGTGCTACTATCTCGCCGCTATAGGGGTGTGCCATTGAATTCGAGATCAACAATCTGATGGCGGTCCTCTGTCTTCTCTTTGGAGATGCCGGGCTGAAACCCGGCAGGCCCGCCGGTTAGCCTATGCACCTAATCCTTCGCCATGGCAGGGTCGTCGACCCATCGCAGAACCTGGACAAGGTCGCGGATCTCGGCGTTGAAGACGGCCGCATAGTTGAGATCACCACGCGCATTTCAAAGAAGGGGCGCAGGGAAATCGATGCCCGCGGCCTAATTGTGGCACCGGGTTTCATCGACATGCACGTACACTTGCGCGAACCAGGAAGGGAAGACGCCGAGACGATCGAATCCGGCACCCAAGCCGCGGCGCGGGGAGGCTTCACCGCCGTTGCCTGCATGCCCAACACCGAGCCGGTGAACGACTCAGAGGCCGTGACCACCCGCATTCTCGAGCGGGCGCGGGAAGTCTCCAAGGTCGCGGTCTATCCTGTCGGCGCGATCACCAGAGGGAGCCGGGGTGAAGTCCTGGCCGAGATCGACCGGATGGTCCAGGCGGGCATCGTCGCCATCAGCGATGATGGCCACCCGGTCCAGAACAGCCAGGTTATGCGGCAAGCCATGGAGTCGGCACGCCTGTTCGATATCCCCGTCATCGATCACTGCGAAGATAAGGACCTTGCCGCCGGCGGTTGTATGAATGAAGGTCATTATTCGACGCTGCTGGGCCTGCGGGGGATCAACCCGGCAGCCGAGGAGGTCCAGGTGGCGCGGGACGCCATCCTGGCTCGCGTGACGGGAGCGAGGCTGCACATTGCCCACATCTCCACCAGGCACGCACTCGAGATCGTAAAGTGCGCCAAAGAGGAAGGCATTTCAATCACCTGCGAAGTCACTCCCCACCATCTCCTGCTCACCGAAGAGCTCATTACCTCCTGCGGTACCAACGCCAAGATGAATCCACCTTTGCGCACGCCGCTCGACGTCACAGCGCTGGTCGAGGGCCTGTCCTCGGGTGCCATCGACGCGATCGCAACCGACCACGCACCGCACCCTGTCAAGGACAAGGCGCTCGAGTTCGACCGCGCCCCGTTCGGCGTGGTTGGACTCGAAACTGCGGTAAGCCTGATCATGGATCGACTGGTTCGTCCCGGGTTGATGAGCCTTGGCCAGATGGTGAAGGCGTTCTCGCTCCATCCCGCGCGCATCCTGAAGCTCGAGCGGGGGACGCTGGCCAAAGGCGTGCAAGCCGACATCACCGTTATCGATCCCGACTTGCCGCGCGAGGTGCGCAGCGCGGAATTTTCATCACGCAGCCGCAACACCCCTTTCGAGGGCTGGAGGCTGCGCGGCGGCCCGGTCATGACGATCGTCAACGGGAAAGTCGTCTGGAGACGCTAACGGATTTCGGACTGTCAGCCGCGAATCGGAGATGAGGAGGCCGAGAGGCACATCCCCCACCAGGGCTCATTTTTTCTGAGCCCCCGCTCCCGTTTTTGGCCTTGAGTCGGAGGTCGGAGGCGGTTCCTGCTGGGGGACTTCCTGGATGATTTCGTCTTTCTTGCCGTAGCCCTTCTTGCGGGCATAGCGCTCGATCGCCTCGTCGTCAATGCGCAGCGACTCGATCGTGCGCATGCGTTCCTCGTTGGACTTCCGGAGCAGCTCGACGCGTGCGCGGTGGGTTTCCAGCTCGGCCTGCGTCCTCTTCATCTCGAGATAGCCACCCGGACCGAGGTAACTGAACAGCCCGACGAGCAGGACGACCAGAATGCAGATGATGTAAAAGGCTTCCTTGGCGTGCGAAACTCTCTTCCTGGAACGGCCCATGGGTTATCAGGTCGAAGGCGTTGGTTGACTTCCAGCTGACGTGAGCATGATACTGAGCAAGAGCTGCCGCTTGCAACGGTTTTGTTCTGGAAATTAAGTTTATGAATGCCATTCTCGTGCTGACCACCGTGGACAATCCCGAACTTGCACACCGCATCGCCACGGCGCTGGTTGAGGCCGGCGAAGCCGCATGCGTGAGCATTGTTCCGGGAATCCGTTCGATCTATCGATGGGAGGGGAAGATCCGCAACGAAGGCGAGCTGCTGCTGATCATCAAGTCCGTGGCCGGGCGATACGAAGACGTGCGCTCCCGCATCCGCCAGCTCCATTCTTATCGGGTTCCCGAAGTGATCGCGCTGACGCTTACCTCAGGTGATCACGAATACCTGCACTGGCTGGGGGCACAGGTAGGAATGACAGACGATTGACGCTCGCGCGATTTGGGATTTTCATTCCTCGATCGTTACTTCTACCGATGCTTCCACTGCGGGGAGCGTTTCTCGAGGAAAGCTTTGATCCCCTCGATCGGGTCATCCAGATCCATCAGCTCGTTGAGGTAGAGCGACTCCGCGTCGCGCAAGTTGCTTTCCAACTCACGCACGCGCACGCCTCGCGCTGCTCGCAACGCCATCTCCATCACCGCAATCGACGAGCTTCGGAAGCTGCTCAGCAGCTCTTCGAGCGCGGTATCGAGGGCATCCTCGGGCACCGCCCGATGGATCAGCCCAATGCGTTCGGCTTCCTGGGCATCCACCGGATTCCCGGTGAGTATCATCTGCAGAGTACGCTGCATCCCGATGCGGTGCGGCAGGAGCAATGGGGCGAGCGAGGGCATGATTCCTACCTTGATCTCCGGTTGGCCGAAAGTTGCCTGGAGAGAGGCGAGCACAAAGTCGCAACAGGCCGCCAACTCGTTTCCGGCGCCCAGAGCCACACCCCTTACGATGGCGATCGTTGGTCTTGGATAGGTACTAAGAGTGCGCACGATGCCATGATACTGGTCAAGCAATAGAAACACTGCTTCCCTGGTCTGGTCCCCCATATCGAGCCCGGCGCTGAAAGCGGCGCAATCGGAATCGATGATCAGAACACGACCGGGAGGCGAGTCGCCTACCGATTCCAGCAGCTCCTGGATTCGCTGCAGCAGTTCCAGGCTCAGGAAATTCAGCGGCGCGCGGCGCAGGGTCAGTCGGGTCAGATCGCCGACAGTATTCAGGGATGCAAGTTCGGATCCGCTCATGAGCCAAATACTCTAACACATTTCCTGAAATATCCAGCGCTCCCGATAAACTACCCCGATGAGAGTGCGAAGCCTGACAAGAGACGGGCAATTGGCTTCAGGGAATCAGGAGCCGGAAATTGGGGGTCAGGAGAAAAAATTGCCTTCAGGCAGAGCATCTAAAGGACTTTTCAGGCCCTCTCGGATGCCCCCGTTTTGATTCCTGGCTCCTGCCTCCTGCAGGTTGCCGGAGGTCTGATGTCGGAAACCGCGGCCCATCTGCGCAAAAGCCTGGCATTGCTGGAATGGATAGATGCCTCCCGCGCGGAGGCGGATGTGACGCTGGGCGCTGCCGATCTGGGTTCCTGGAGGGAGCTTGCGCCCAGTTGGCAAAGGAATGGCGGCAGGATCCGGCTTCAAATGCGACGGCCGGAGCGGAGCCTGATGTTCTGGGTCTCGTCAGTTCATTTGGCCCCCTGGGGCGCGAAAATAAAAATCTGGAATCACCGCAGGCCGTCAGCAGAGATTCGTGTCATCTGGGGGGACCGCTCAGCCCTGACGAAGCCGGACGACTGCGATCTGCTCAAGGCCGCACGCAATTGGATCCGGTTGAGACTGCCGGGGTGCAGGATTGTAACGGAGGGCCAGAGGCCGGATCGGGCGCACACTCTTTCCGGCAGCTACCTGCGACTGAGGCTGCGGCACGGAGAAGTGGATCATCTTCTTCTTGCCTGCGCCGAAGGTTGTGACCCGGAGCGGGCGCATGCCATCCTGACCCAGGCCTTGCTTTGGCTGGCATATTTGCACGCAAGAGCCAAGCTGAGTGGGACGCCTGCGGTCCATTTGCTGGTCCCCGACGGGCACGCCTCAGTTTTATGTCACCGGTCCCGGTTCATTAACCCGGAGCGGGCACGAATTGAGGTTTGGGAATATCAACAAGGAGGGTCACTTCAATGGGAGGCGCGGCAACCCACTCCACCGGCGGCGCTGGTCGAGGACCGCGATTTCCGCTGGCCCGTCCTCGGTCCTTTCCGATGGAGTCCTGTGCTTGCTCGTGTCATTGATCTTGCTCCGGAGGCGATCCAGCGCTACCCGAGATTCCAGGATTATGACTCGTTGCGCCTCCTAGGGCTGGAATTCGCGCGGGTACTGGGCCCCGAGCGGGACCGCATCTGTTACGGGGTCGGCTCGCAGCAGACGGAGCTGACCGAGGAAAACTTCGAAGATCTCCGGGGCCTCGTCGACGAGATCCTTTATTATCGCCGGGCGGACAGCCCGGCGACGGATCACCCGTATTACCGGATGCAGGCGGAACGCTGGCTGGAATGCCTGTTGCTCAACAATGTCTCCCATCTCTTTCCAGAGTTGATGCCCAACTCCGTCTACCCACAGATTCCCGTATACCTGGGCAAGATACCGGGTCGAGTCGACATCCTCGGAGCGGATCAACAAGGAAACCTCGTGGTCATGGAACTCAAGGTGAGCGAGGATCCCGACATGCCGCTTCAGTCTCTAGACTACTGGGGGCGGGTGATCGTACACAATCTGGCAGGTGATTTTGAGAAGCGAGGCTACTTTGCGGGACTGCGCTTGAGCCGCGCGCGCCCCAAGATCTATCTTGTCTCGCCAATATTCACCTTCCACGATTCACTCGAGCGGGTGCTGCGCTGCCTGGACGCAAACGTCGAGGTATCCAAGATCGCTATCAATGAGGACTGGCGTTGCGGCGTGAAGATCCTGCGGCGCTTCAGCTGCAGGTGCGGGGAGATTGCCTGAGATCGGCAAAACAAGGGTTTCTGTGGCTACTGCTTTCCGTTCTTATCAGCCTCGTCTTGGCCGCTTTTCATCGCAGACTTGAAGTTCTTGATTCCCTCACCGAGTCCTTTGCCAAGCTGCGGTATCTTGTTCACACCGAAGATCAGAATCACGATAACGAGAATTACCAGCAATTCCGGCATTCCCAAAGAGCCAAACATACGCACCTCCAAATTCTGTGATGCCAAAGATACTTTAACAGGGATGGGAAGCCAGTCAACTCTATTCTCGATCTGCAATTCAGACAGTGCGGGCAAACAGCCGCCACGAATGATGCGAAGAACACGAATGGGGCCTGAGCAAGCGCATTCGTCCCCTGCGCCACGGCGGGTGCGATGCGCATGCTCTGTATTTCTCCGGCTTGTTCGTCCCTGGTGGGCAAGAATCGCAAATGATTTGCGATCTCTGCTAGAGAAGGATGCGCTCGCTTCCTTGCCGCCTCGTGAAGTGCTCGCGATCCAGGTATTCAAGCAAAGGAATGGCGTGTTTGCGCGTGAGGTCGAACAATTCCTTAAACTCCGCGACACCGAACCTGGCGCCGGCGGGATAACGGCCACGAATCCTGTCCTTCATTTCCTGGATGGTCGCCTGGCGGTAGGCAAGATCCTCGGAAATGCGTACCAGGATTTTTTCCTTCAGCATCCAGAAGCAAATCTTGCGGACCTCGGACGGATCGGCGGGTACCAGGCCGGTAATTTCTTGCAACGAGGGAGGCTGCCAGCCCGCCTGCTGCAGGACACGCTCAATCATCTCCTTGATCTTAAGACCGGACGGAGTGAGCTGTACTTCCCGGCCGTGCAGGGCGACCATGTCCTCCTGGATGGACACCTGGTGCTCCTCCGACAGCTTCTCAAGGCAAAACCTGAACAGCTCCTGTGGCAAACCATCGTAAGCCCTTTTGCGCAGCTCTTCCCGAGAGATCCCCCGCAGCAGCGGATTTTCATCGTGAAAGCGCGCGACCAGAGCCACGGTGGTTTTTTCCAGGACTTCAATTGCAGCAGGAAGAACCAGTATCGGAAGGGGGCCCGGCACAACCACCACTTTCCCCGCGGCAGCCGCCGCCGCACACAGGCTCCTCAACTCATCTTCTTGAAAACCGAGGGCTGCATTTACTTCCCGGAAATTCATCACCTGCCGGGGGTGCATTGCAACCAGCCCGGGTAGCTTCTGAACCATGTCGGTACCTTCGAGGTCCTTCAGGAGAAAGAGCGCCTTCCGGTCCGTTACCTTGTGCTTGACGGCATGAGGGTGCAATACACGGCCGCCGCCGATCGTTGTGGCGGGAGAAAACTGGCGGATGATAAAAGCGTCCCCGTGCAGGCAAAATGCTGTTGTGTCGAGCCGTAGCTGTGCCAAAGCCGACCTCGCAGGTTCCAGGGTGGCTTGCCCAATCAGTGCCACGCGGGCAAGGACTTCGGAGGTGGCGTGATGAAAGCGGACCTTGGCGAAATTCTTCAGCGGACGGGACGTGGGCAGCAAATCGAGCCTGACGTCGAGAAGCTGCGTGGCGTGAAAGTGATGGGGCACTGTCAGTGACATGCCGCGCTTGACCTGCGACAGGTCGATCCCCTGCAGATTCACTGCCGTGCGCTGGCCCGCCACTGCCAGGTCCGTCGCCTGGCCATGAACCTGGATGCCGCGAACCTTCGCGATGAGCCCACCAGGGACCAACTCGACTTCCGCGTCTCTGCGAAGACGCCCGGACGCCATGGTTCCAGTGACCACCGTGCCAAAGCCGCGCATGACGAAGGCCCGATCGACCGGCAGTCGCAACAGGCGATCGTAGGATCGCTCCGGCGTTGAGAACGCGATGGTGTGCAATGCCTTCTTCAGCAGGTCCAATCCTTCACCGGTCTTTGAGCTGACCGGGATGACATCCGCGCGCTCGAGGAATGAGCCCCGCACCGTCTCGGAGATTTCCTCATGTACCAGTTCGACAAGTTCCGGTTCGACGAGGTCGATCTTCGTGATGACAACAATTCCCGTGTGGATCCCGAGCAAACGGCAAATGTCAAAATGTTCCCTGGTCTGAGGCATGATCGACTCGTCCGCGGCTACCACCAGCAGGACGCAGTCAATCCCACCGACGCCCGCCAGCATGTTTTTGACGAATCTCTCATGCCCGGGAACATCGACAAATCCAACCTGGAGGCCTTCGAGCTCGAGGTGGCCGAAGCCCAGGTCGATAGTAATGCCGCGGAGCTGTTCCTCTTTCAGCCTGTCGGGGTCCACGCCGGTGAGAGCTTTCACCAATGCACTCTTGCCGTGGTCGATGTGCCCGGCAGTTCCGACGATCATGTGGCGCATATGCATCACCGGGATGTGCGAAACGCCGGGGCCTCAGGACGCTGGGGCACCGGGGCTTTGAAACTCGTCTTGCTGGTGTCCCGGCATCCTGGCGCTTTGGCGGTTCGAAATGCCTTGACTGAAAAATCTGTCATAAGTACGCTTAATAGATTTGCCGGTTCAGGGTGTCTGCGGGTGCTCTTGCCTGCAAGAAAGAGATAATATTAATGTAATGGAGCCCGGTTCACCAGTCGAAACCCGCTGTCTGCCCAGGTTGTGTGATGTTAGAGAATCTGTCGAACAAGCTCCAAAAAATCCTTAAAGACCTTCGTGGCCAGGGCCGCGTTTCGGAACGTCACATCGACGAAACGGGCCGGGAGATCAGGAATGCTCTCCTCGATGCCGATGTCCACTTCAAGATCGCCAAGGATTTTGTTCAACGAGTGAAAGAACGCGCCCTGGGCCAGGAGGTGCTGGAGTCCCTGACCCCTGGGCAGCAGGTTGTGAAAGTCGTACGGGATGAGCTCATCGAGCTTCTCGGGGGTACTCAGGCTGAACTCCAGTTCTCCAAACAGCCCCCGACCGTCTACCTCTTGGTAGGGCT
This sequence comes from Terriglobia bacterium, assembly GCA_020072565.1. Classification (NCBI taxonomy): domain Bacteria; kingdom Pseudomonadati; phylum Acidobacteriota; class Terriglobia; species Terriglobia bacterium. The sequence continues at coordinate 24,193 of JAIQGI010000003.1, read as the reverse complement.
GCAGGGCTCGGGCAAAACCACCACGGCTGCCAAACTGGGGCTGTGGTTGTCCCGGAACAACCACACGCCGTTGCTGTTCTCCGTGGATGTGTACCGGCCTGCGGCAGTTGAGCAGCTTCGTGTCCTGTGCGCGGACAACCAGCTGGGCTATTTTGACGCGACGGGCAATGATGATCCTATTGCACGCACCGAGCAGGGAATGCGCCACGCGCGCAACGCGGGCTACGATGTAGTCCTGATCGACACGGCCGGGCGGCTCCATATCGATGACGAGATGATGGCCGAACTGGACCGGATCAAGAAAGTCACCCAGCCGGCCGAGATCCTGCTGGTGGCCGATGCTATGACCGGCCAGGACGCCGTCCGGAGTGCGAAGGAGTTTCACGACCGCATGGGCCTCACCGGGGTATTGCTCACCAAACTGGACGGTGATGCGCGGGGGGGCGCGGCACTCTCGATCAAGACTGTCACGGGGCAGCCGATCAAGTTTGTCGGGACGGGGGAAAAAGTGGATGCCCTGGAGCCATTCTACCCGGACCGCCTTGCCGGTCGCATCCTGGGCATGGGAGACGTGCTTTCGCTCATCGAAAAAGCGGAAAAGGTCGTAGACGAGCAGGAAGCCGTCGAAATGGCCGAGAAGCTGCGCAAGGAGGAGTTCACCCTCGACGACTTTCGCGATCAGCTCCGCCAGATCCGCAAACTCGGCTCGCTGGAGCAGATCATGGGGATGCTCCCCAACATCGGACCCATGCGCGGGATCAATCAGATGAAGGTCGATGAAAAGGAGCTGGTACATATCGAGGCCATCATCAGCTCGATGACGCCCAGGGAGCGTGAGGCTCACCATATCCTCAATGGCAGCCGCAAGAAGCGGATTTCGCGCGGGAGCGGCCGCCCGGTGCAGGAAATCAATCAGTTGTTGAAGCAATACCTGGAAGCCCGGAAGATGATGAAAAGCCTGAGCCGCGGCATCATCCCTCGTATGTTCAAGGGGATGCGTTTCCCAGGTTAATGGAGGCAATACCGATTGCATCCAAACGGGTTATATGCCAGAATTGAAATCGTTTAATGGTGTTCCGATACACTATGGGAGGAGTTTTGTTAAGGATACGATTGACTCGAATGGGTGCGAAGAAGAAGCCGTTTTACCGTGTTGTGGTTACTGAGCGACGACAGGCTCGCGACGGAAGTTTCGTGGAGATCGTGGGACATTACAATCCCGTGGCAAACCCGCCATCTGTTGAATTGAACATGGATAGGGTTCGTCACTGGATCGAACGTGGCGCGCAACCTTCCGAGACGGTGCGCTCTCTGATCAAAAAGGCTCCGGCACAGGTGCCTGCCAGTGGAGGCTAGCCGTTGTCATCGCCAGTATCCCGGATAGCTCACGAACACAATATGTGCGAAATGCGGTTTCGTAGTGGAGGCGGCCATGAAAGTTCTAGTAGAAATGATAGCGAAAGCGCTCGTGGACAATCCAGAACAGGTGGTGGTGACGGAGGTTGAGGGGGAACAAACCACGGTATTGGAGCTTCGCGTGGCCCCATCCGATCTTGGCAAAGTCATCGGGAAGCAGGGGCGCACCGCGCGATGCATCCGAACCCTTTTGGGCGCGGCCGGGATGAAGCTCCGCAAACGGTTCGTCCTGGAAATACTGGAGTAGTGGATCCCGCCGCCCGACCTTCCCATATCGCAATTGCCCGAATCGTAAGGCCCCGGAGTAACCGGGGCGAAGTTCTAGTTGAACTGCACACGGATTTCCCTGCACGCTTCAGCCTTCTGAACCGAGTCTGGGTGGAATTCCCGGACGGCCGAAGGGAGTGTCTCGAACTCGAACGTTGCTGGGAGCATCAGGGCAGGCAGGTGCTGAAGTTCGGCTCGATCGATTCGATCGCCGATGCTGAGCAATTGACAGGCGCATGGATTGAAATCGAAGCGGATCAAGTTGTTCCGCTTCCCGAAGGTACTTTTTGGGATCATGAACTGATCGGATGCTCGGTGCGCAATCGGGGCGGGGAGCTTTTAGGCGTGGTCACCGACGTGATGCGCATTGCGGGAAATCATCAGCTTGTCGTTCGAGGCGAGCACGGGGAGTTCCTGGTTCCCGTGGTTGCCGCAATCTGTAAGGAGATTTCCATTGCACGCAAGGAGATCCTGGTAGAACTACCGGAAGGTTTGATGGATCTGAACCCATGAAAATGGCCGCATTCCCGTTTTCCATCTTTCCATTCCGGGCAAGGCTGCCGGTTGTGCCGGAAGATCGGAATGTCCCCGTTTTCACCACTTTTCGGCGGGAATCAGGCGATGAGATTTGATATCATCACAATTTTTCCGGAGCTGTTCCACGGTGTTCTGGCGTGCGGGATCCTGCGGCGCGCTCGGCATTCCGGGGTCCTCGATGCCCGGATCGTGGATCTGCGCGAGTTCACCTCCGACAAGCATCGGACTGTGGATGATCGTCCTTATGGGGGCGGCGAAGGCATGGTTCTCATGCCCGGACCCCTGTTCGATGCTGTCGAGTTTTGCCGCGGGCAGAAAGGCAAGACAGAGTCCCAGGTAGTCCTCCTTTCACCCCAAGGCAGACCCTGGTCGCAGGAAATGGCCCTCCAATTCGCGACAATTCCGCATGCAATCCTCATTTGCGGCCGATATGAGGGGGTAGACCAGAGGGTTGTGGACAGCCTTGTGGACAGGGAAGTCTCGGTTGGAGATTATATCCTGACGGGCGGCGAGATCCCCGCAATGGTAATTCTCGATTCGGTGGTCCGACTCCTGCCCGGGGCGCTGGGAAACAAGGAATCCGCTTTGAATGAGAGTTTTTGCACCGGATTCCTGGATTACCCACAATATACGCGCCCAGCCGTATTCCGCGGGATGTCCGTGCCCGAGGTCCTGCTCTCTGGCGATCATGCCAGAATCGACCGATGGCGCAAAGAACGGGCATTGGAAAAAACTCGGGAGTGCCGACCAGAGATGGTCAAGAATCAAATCCCTAGGAGTGTGTTATGAATTTGCTGCAAGCGGTCGATAATTCTCAGTTGAGGACCGATATTCCCAGGCTCCGTTCTGGTGACACAGTGCGCGTTCACGTCAAGATCAAGGAAGGGGACAAATACCGGATCCAGCTCTTTGAAGGCGTGGTGCTGTGCATCAAACGGCATGGAATATCTTCCACTTTTACGGTTCGGAAGGTCTCTTCCGGCTATGGAGTCGAGCGCATTTTCCCGCTCCACTCTCCCGTCATCGAAAAGGTGGAGGTGGTAAAGCAGGGGAAAGTGCGTCGCGCGCGGTTGTACTATCTCCGTGGGCGCCGTGGCAAAGCTGCCCGGCTGAAGGATGTCGGAAAAACAGAACGCCAGACACCAGGCGTTCCGAGTGAGGAGTAAGGCCCAGCCTCCATGTGGAGCTACGATTACTTCGAGAAGACTCTGCGGCAGACCGGCTTTCGAATCATTGCGGGAGTCGATGAGGTAGGCCGTGGGGCGCTGGCCGGCCCGGTTTGGGCCGCGGCGGTCGTGTTTGACGGGGCGGGGGATTATGGCTCAATACGCGATTCCAAAGTCTTGAGCGCGCGAAAGCGGCGGCTGCTGGCGGAACGGATTCATACGGAGGCGCTGGGCGTGGGCTTCGGTTGGGTTTCCGAATCCGAGATCGATCGGATCAACATTCTGCAGGCCACCTATAAGGCCATGCATCAAGCCGTCGCCCAACTGCCTGTGGTGCCCGACGTGGTGCTCGTGGACGGTTTCGTACTCCCAGGACTCGAGTTGCCCTGCATCGGTATTGTCGGGGGCGACTCCCGTTCTTACTCCATAGCCGCCGCATCCATCGTGGCCAAGGTGAGGCGCGATGCTGTTATGACCTCTCTGGCGTCGGAGTACCCGCATTACGGCTTCGACCGTAACATGGGTTATGGCACCGAGTTTCATCGGCGCGCGATTGCCAGCCACGGACCTTCTCCCTATCATCGACAAACTTTTCGAAGCGTCCGACCCGTGGGAGCGAATGATGGCCAGTGACAGTAAAGCCAAAGTCCTGCGTGACGGGGAACGGTATGTCCAGCAGGGCAAGATTTCTCTCGCGATCAGCGAGTACCTCAAGATCGCCAAGGAAGAACCTGAAGACGTCCTGACCCTCAACACCCTCGGCGACCTGTACCTCCGACAGGGGAAGGTGAGTGATGCAAATCGCCTGTTCCTCCGCGTGGCGGACAATTACGCCCGCAACAATTTCCTGCTGAAAGCGATCGCGGTCTACAAGAAGATCCTCAACATCGACCCGAAAAACATGGAAGTGAACTTGCTGCTCGCTTCCCTGTGTGCACGCCAGGGGATGAACGTCGAAGCCCGGAGCCAGTACATGTACATCGGCGATATGTGCGCCCGGGAAGGAAAGACGAGTGAGTCCCTGGAAGCCTACGAGAAGGTGGTCGAAATCGACCCCATGAACGCTCCGATGCAGCTGAAGCTGGCGGAGAGTTACCTGGCGAAGGACGGCAAGGAAAAGGCACAGCTGCTATTCGTGGGCGCTGCGCGTGCCCTGATGAAAACCGGCGACATTGTGGGCGCAATGGCGTCGTTCCGGCGTGCTCTTGCGATCAACTTGACCAGTTCCGAGGCGTTGAAGGGCTTTCTCGAGTCTGCATTGCAGGCGAACGACCTCCAAGGAGCGCTGGATCAGGTCAAGGAATCAATCAGCAGTGTTCCCGACGATCCCGCAATACAGGAACTGCTGGGTCGAGCCTATCTGGCTTCAGGTGACCTCGAGCATGCCGAGCCGTGTTTCCGGGCGGCGATCCGTACCGACGACTCCCGCTACGGCAACTTCCTGGTTTTAAGCAAGCTGTTTCTGGAAGCAGGTGATCCGGATCGAGCTTTAGGCTGCCTGGATCAGATCGCCCCTGTCCTCATCTGCCGCCGAGAGACAGCAAGACTCGCGGAGGCCTATGACCTGATCCTGGCGGACCATCCCGCCCACCTGGCAACCCTGAAGAAGCTGGCCGACATACTCACCGGCACCAACGAGGATGTGCGTCAAGTCGCCGTGCTGGAGAAGATGACGCAGCTCTATCAAAATTCGGGCAGCCCGGCTGAAGCCCTGGAAACGGTTGCAAAAATCCTGGAGATTCATCCGGAAAGCGAGACGCACCTAGCCCAGCATCGCCAGCTCTTCGAGCAGGCTTTCCCCGGGGCTTCTTATAAAAAGCCACGAGGCGTGATGGAAGCCCAGCGCAAATTTGCCTCCAGCCTGGACGCTTCCGCGGGTATTGCCGCCGTCGGTCTGGCCGGCGACGACAACACCGGTTCCGCTGTCATCGAAGTCGACCTTCTTCTCAACTATGGGATGAAGGACAAAGCCCTCCAGCTTCTGCGCACCCTGGAAGCCAAAAGACCCACGGATAAGGAAGTGAAGCTCCGGCTATTGTCACTCTATGGCGAATCCGGCGAGCATCGTCGGGCGGCCGAACAGTGCGTCTTGTTATCCGTTCTACACCGCAAGTCGGGCGATTTAGTAGCAGCTCAGAAGTCATGGGACGAAGCCGGCAAGCTCGCTCCGGATTGGGCAAATGCCGACCTGGATGTGACCGCTTTTGCTCGAGAGCGTGGCATCAACCTGGAAGCCGCAAAGGGGGCAGCCCCGGTTAAGGAGACCGGCGGGAGCCAGGAAGTCGACCTGTCGGGCGACTTGTCCGAGATTTTCTTTAAAGATGCGCAAGGTGATGGGCAAGGGGTGCCGGGTCGGGTAGAGAATCAACCCGGGGGCCCACCCGATGCCATCGCCGAAGAGTTCCCGCAGGAGATTCCTCAATCACCTGCGCCGGAGTCGATTGAAGAGCAGATGCAGGAGGTCGACTTTTACATCCGCCTGGGATTTCAGGACGAGGCTCGTGCGAAACTCGACGAGATCGCGTTGGCCTTCCCGGGCCACCCGGAACTGGCACCACGTTACACCCAGCTTGGTCTCGCACCCACCGAGGCTGCGAATGTGATCGCACTGGCACCACCCGAGCCGAGTCTCTCCGCACACCCGACAACGGCTTCGGAACCTGGACGTCCGGCACATGCCCCCTTGGTTCCCGCAGGCGTCAAAGCAGTTGCATCACCCTCCTCCACTCGCAGCGACCTGTCAGAGAGTGACCTGCAGATTGCGACCGGCCGCTTCGGCGAAAATCAGTGGTTTGAGCCGGCCAGCAAAGAGGCCTTCGAGATGCCTGCGAGGGTGGAAGCGTTTGCCGTGCCCCCTGTGGCCGAATCAACCCACGTGCCTCCGGCCATGAGCCGGTCCACCGCTGAAGTTCCAGACAACTCCATGTTTGCCGACCTGATCGCTGAAGTGAACTCCCTGACCGATCAGGAGATCGCTCTGGAGGATTTCGAGACCCACTTCAATCTCGGCACCGCGTTTCACGAAATGGGACTGATCGAAGATGCAATCAAGGAATTCCAAACCTCGGTGAAAGCACTGAACCCCTCGAAATCGCCCAAGGAGACTATCCAGTGCTGCGGGATGCTGAGCACCTGCTTCCTGGAAAAGGGTATGCCTCGCTCAGCCATCCGCTGGTGCCAGACCGGATTGAATATCAAGGAGATTTCTTCACACGAAGCGACCGCCCTCCGGTATGATATGGGCGTTGCCCATGCTATGGCGGGTGATCCCGAGCGGGCATTGGAGTGCTTTGGCACGATTTTCGGCGTCGATCCAAGCTATCGCGACGTAGCCCAAAGGATCGATGACCTCAAGAGCGGGCTCGAACGGCATGCCCCTTAGGAATTCTCTTGGGTTTCCGAATCCCGGTCTCGAAAACGGAGGCAGGCCACGTTCTGTCTCCCTACTGGAGAGAATTTACGACTCCCTTCTGGCAGCCTATCAGGTTGTTCACAAGCTGGTGCCGGTCGTTTATTGGCTGGTAGTCGGCGGCGTTCTGATTCTCCTTCCCTGGACGGATTTCTGGCATAATAATTATCTTCTCTATCGATTCCCGGGCTTGCGTCCGTTTATGCTTAATCCCTTCCTGAAGGGGGCCATCCTGGGTCTGGGAGTCGTGGATGTGCTCATAGGACTGCAGGAAATTGTGCGCTTCCGAAAAGGTTCCGGGGCCTTTGTCCCGCGTTAGGCGGCCGGTCTTCTGTTACATCACGGACCGCCATCAACTGCCTGTCGCTTCCTTTCCCGCCCTGATCTCAAACATGAGACGCGTCCTGTCGTGGGGGGTCGACTTCATTCAATTGAGAGAAAAAGACCTCCCCGACCGCGAACTTCTTAAACTGACAAAGAATGCGGTGGCGCTGGCCTGCGGCACCCAATGCCGGATTCTGGTCAATGGCAGACCGGATGTTGCCCTTGCGGGGGGCGCCCATGGCGTCCACCTTCCGTCGGCAGGAATCAGAGCTTCCGACCTAAGGCCGCATCTTCCCATAGGTTTTGTTCTGGGGGTCTCAACTCACTCGTTGCGCGAGGCCCGGCGCGCTGCAGTCGATGGTGCTGATTACATCCTGTTGGGTCCGATCTTCCGCACGGCATCCAAGATCGGTTATGGTAATCCACTGGGACTGAACCACTTCAGCCGGATTTGTTCCGCTCTCTCCATACCGGTTTTCGGACTGGGAGGCATAGGGCCCGACCGCATAGGCCGCGTTCTCAAGGCTGGCGCTTCTGGCATCGCAGGCATCAGCCTATTCCAGCAAAACCTGCATCTCCTCTCTCGCAGCAGCAATAATTGGCGAACACAGCGCCTGAGCGAGCGCAATGAACCAACATGGACCCGATGACAAGATTTGGGCTCTTCGTACCCCTGGCCATCAGATTCTTGCCCAAGAGACAAGAATGTAAGCCGTCTCTACAATCTCAGCGAACTGTTCCGAAAATTGACTCTGCCGGGCGCGGTCGGGCCGCCCGCGCCCACCTCATGTCTCCCAACATCGCCCCTATTTTCATGCATCCTAGGGTGCGCCCCGGCGCATGAGCGGCTGCTCCGAAAACAGCTCTCCTGATGAACATCGTGATCGTGGTCGTGATCGGCTTTTTTTGATACCCATAAACTGCCTATCACGATCACGACCACGATCACGAGCCATGACCGAAGAGGTATGGCGGTAAATTGCCATTTTCATGCGTGGCAGGGTGCGCCCCGGCGCATGAGGAACTACGTTGATAATTTCTGGATGCGGCCATGCGCTTCGCAGCTGTTTTGTGATTGTCTTCGCGTTATACTCGGTTGGGGGGCAAGTGCGGCTGTGCTGTTTGACGCTGTACTGCTCTAATATTTGCGCATTCAACCGACTTCATATTGAGCGCATTCAGCTTGTTTCGGCAGGCAAGGGGCATGGATCCTACCTCTGAGCTTGTGCGACGATGCATAGATGGCGATCCCGCTGCATTCGAGCGGCTAGTGCGGGACCATATGAACACCGTACTGGGTCTGGCATACAACTATGTCGGCAACTTCTCGACTGCTGAGGATATTGCCCAGGAGACGTTTGTTCAGGCGTTTCAATCCCTTGCCAGCCTGCGTGATGGAGCGCGATTCAAAGTGTGGCTCTTGAAGATCGCCCGCAACAAGTGCATTGACACCATCCGGCGCAATCCGCACTGGGTCTCGCTGGACCAGAACAGGGGACTGCAAAAGGAGGTTTTCCAGAAGCCGGTTTCTACCCGTGATGAGCTGGTGGTTGAGTTTACAGAGGATGACTTGTTCGTGGCCCTGGGATCGCTCAGGCAGGACTATCGCGAGATCTTCGTCATGAAACATATCGACAATCTCTCTTATAAGGAGATCTCCCATGTGCTCGGTATGACCGTTTCCGCAGTGGGCGAGAAGCTCTACCGGGTGCGCTCAATGATTCGCGCGAAGCTTGAAGACATGAAACTCGGGAGCGATCTATCATGACCTGCTCAAAATATCCTCCCATGCTGTCTCGACTCCTGGATCGAGAACTCTCCTCCTCGGAGACTGCCGAGGTTGAGGACCATCTGTCCCAGTGCGAGAATTGCCGGGCGCTACTGGAACATTGGCAGCTTCAAGGCACTCATTTGCGCAGCCACCTGGGCCGCCATGTATTGGGCGATGGTTTTGTCAGGAAAGTCCTGCCCGCAAATCCCTTGCAGGAGAGGGGGACCGGCAAGGCAATACCACGAGCGCGGGGAGGGTATGGTCTGGTTCGATGGCTTCCAGCGGCAGCGGTCATTCTGGCGGCGATGGTTGTTCTGAGCCAGTTCTTTTCAAGCAGGGATGGCGTTGGATATGCCAAGGTCATAGATCCGGGTGAGCTGGAAGTGCTGCAATCGGCTGCGTGGGTGCGCGCCACTGCAGGCGAACTCCTGCATCCAGGTGACTGGTTGCGCAATCCGATGGGAGGCGCTCCCGAAATCTTGTGGCGCGACTCCTGCCGCCTGACCCTGGACGCGGGGACGTTGGCGCATTTCCCCGACAACGGCCTACAATCCCGTGACCAGGTAGTTCTGATGAGTGGAGCTCTCCTGTCCGAGATCCAGACCGGAGCGCAGGATTTTCAGGTGCGCACACCCGCAGGTTCGGTGACCTCATCCGCCGGCCGCTTCACCGTCAGAGTGACCCAACTGTCCGTGCCACAGCTGGAGGTGGCGGCTGACCGTTCGGAGATTCTGACCGGGACGGTCGTCTCTATCGGTGAAGTCAGCGTCCAGGACGGGAAGGTGAGGATTGAAGCGGCGCAGGGAACCCGGGAAGTCCCGGCGGGCGAGACTGCAGTTTTCTCCGAGACTCCGCCTGCCCCCAACTCGGCGCTCCCCAAGGCCGTGGAAGCATCTCTCAGAGTTGTCGCCGGCGCTTCTGGGAGGGGCGCACTCTCATCGTCTCTTACTGCGGATGCGGAAGGGCTGTGCCTGGAGGTCGAGGCAGCCAACATCAGTCTCAAGAAGTTGCTCGAATGGTCGACTGCTGCCGAAGTCCGTGGCGGCGAAGATACCAACGTGGCCGGCAGCCTGCGATTCCTTGCAAACTCGCGCCCGCAATCTGTGGCATCCTCGGTTGGGACTGCGCTTGGCTTGCCCATTTCCTTCCGGCAGGAGAAGGCCTTCCATGCCATGACTGCGGGGCCGTCGAACCCGACGCCGACACCAGACTGGATCAAGGGGAGTTTCAGCTTTGAGAGGTCTCAGAACGGACTTATCTCCTTCGACTTCCGCGCCATGCCGGCCGGTCGAGCTTTTCAAATTCTGCGCTCGGCCGTGACCGATCTACCCGGGCTTGCTGCCGAGGCCGAAGGGCTGCCGATCACCCTGCATGCTTCGGCGCTGAACCCGGCGGAGGCGACGGCTTGGATCGGCAAGGCGCTCGGTCTGCAGATCAAGAAGGAGGATCACCAGGTCGGGATCATCGAGATCGGGAGCCCGGCGATTGGCGCGCCAGAAGCTCACGCCCCTTCAACCCGGAATGAGCCGCAGGACTCCACACTGCAAGCCTCCCCGGTCAGCACCGGAGCGGCTGCAGAATTTCATCCCGGTGCTGCCGAACTGTCCCCGTCAGCGGCAGTGCCGCGATCCCTGGCAAACACTGCAGCTACATTCGTGCCACCGGCCCCGCCCCCGGTCGTGCGGCATCTCTGGAGCGTTCTTGGCGGCAGTATGTCCGCCGCGGGCTCCTACAACCGCGCTCCCCTGAGTGGGGACACGTCGGTGATTAAAGGCAAAATCTCCCTCAAAACCCGCGAGCTCTTCGGCATCGCTGAACTGATCGCCCCGCCACGGCCTTCTCTGCATCTGATCTGGCCGGTGCTCGGGCTCGAAGGCTCCTACGCGGCAGAAGCGGCGTATCTGGTAACCAACCACATGGGATTGCCCGCACACACCCTGTGGAGTGGCTACAATTGTGAAGGGCAGCTGATCGCGCAAATCGCCATTTTGGTGAATGGCTCCTCGACTCTCTCGGTGTTGCCATCGAGAGATCTACCCGCCTGCCTCGGTCCAGGCGGTCACTGGGAAACACTCAGCAACCTCTACCTGGTCGGATCTCGCGAAAGCGAACAGGACCCTGGAACTATGCTTGGGCTCCCCATGGAATCGGAGCGGGTAATTGGTGACCGTTCTTTCCCGTTGGCATGGTTCAACCAGCTCGGAGTCAGCCTGTGGCTTGCCAACCCCGCCGGAGAAGATGCCTGCGTCGAACTGGCCCTCATGTCGGGCAAAAGAGTCTTTTCCACGGAACGAGTGACCATTCCAGCGCATGGCGGGATGCTCTGGACCGATGTCCCCTCCGGAAACGCTCCCGGCCTGACGGTCGCAGTGCGCGTTTCGCAGGGATCGGTGGCGACTGGACTGAAGTAAGAACGAATAATTCTTATCGCCCGGACTCAGGCGAGAATACTGATGCGCGGAATCAGCCCAGGACTAAGACGGGATTTTTTTTGAAACAGCGTTTGCCGCGCCCTCGCGGGCTCCGTTGGTGATCTCGATGGCTTTGCCGATGAGCTTCCACGCTTCTTCCTTGCGCTGATCTTCGGTTGTCTTTTTCAGCAGCTCGAGCTGTCTGCCGGCCACTTCGGTGGCTGCCTTCAGATTCTTCATGGCTGATTGAAACTTCTTTTGATCAGTCTTGGGATTTCGCGACGCGTCTTCGAGGTTCAACATCACTGCGTGCAGGATTTTGTAATAGCCATCGAGCATGTCCTCAACGCTGAAAAACTCCAGAGGATCTCCCGGCATCGACTCCTTGGCTGCCAGGCGGTCGGCCACTGTTTTCAGGCGCAAGGCGGCAGCCTCGAGGTAGACTTTGACGCGCTGGTCGACCTCCTGGGCATCCTGGATTTTCGCGATTTCCTGCGGGGTCAGAAAATCTTTGGCCGGTCCGGGGCGAGCGCTTGCGGCGATCATCAAGCCGAGCATCAGAGTGCAGGTCCTTCGCATGATGGGATTCATAATGTTCCCGTTCGCCTCCCCTGGAAATTCACCTCTGGAAGAGGATGTCCACGAACTTTTCGCGAATCCTGTTGGCCTCAGCGAGCCAGGACTCAAATTCGCTCTGTTGCTGTAAAGGAGCTCTAAGGCGGGCGTCGCTCATATCGACGATGGATTTGCGCAGCTGGATCTCGTAATTGATCAGCGCCCCGGACTTCTTCTTGCGGTTGATATTGGTCTCAATGTCTTTCAGGGACGAAGTCAGTTGTTCCTTCCAGCAACGGACCAGAGCGGGAACCTCATTGAAGTCTTTCTTAGCGACGTCACTTTGCACCGCCTGGTGCAGCCGCTCCGAGATCTGGCGATAGATCTTGATGCGGCCATCGATCTTCTCCTCAGCCGCCAGCTGTTTTTTCTCGACTGCGGTGACGCACTCGGCAGAAGATGCCTGCGGCGGCGGGATGCCGCCCTGAAACCAGATCGCCATCGTGAAGACGAAGATGAGGGATTGGAGCATCATAGGCTGTTACATCATCGGCGGAACCTCACATCCCAGGAGGTCCAGCGCTTTGGTCAATTGGCTTCGTACCAGTTCTACCACCAACAGCAGATGCACCTTCCTATCCGGATCGGCTTCGGACAGGATGTGGTATTTATGATAGAAGATATTGAATTTTTGCGCGAGGTGAAATGCGTATTTGGACAACTGCGACAGTTCGAGTGATTGCGCCACTTGGCGCACGATCTCAGGCAGGCGTGCTGCCTGGTAGGTGATCTCCCAAATGTCGTCGTTGCCCGCCAGAAAGTCGCCGAGCTTTGCCGGGTCAATCCTCGCGAGATGTCCCTTGCCATCGGCATCTTCGAGCTTGCGGAAGATGTTGTTCGCCCGCACGACTGCATATTGGACGTAGGGACCCGTTTCCCCGTCGAAGCTCAGTGCTTCCTTGAAATCGAAAGCTATGACGGTGTTGCGCGCAAATCGCAGCAGGAAATAGCGGAGTGCGCCCACGGAGATGACTCGGGCAATCTGCCCCGCCTCTTCGTCGGTCAGTGCATGTCGTGCCCTGACCTCTGCCAGCGCCTTGGCCACGAGTGCGTCGAGCAGATCGTCGGCCTTGACGCCCAGACCCTTGCGGCCGGAGACTTCAACATAGGGACGGTTTTTCTCCTCTTCGGAGAGTTCGTAGCCAAGCTCGTTGCAGCACGCGGGGCTTAGGGCCACCATTTCGTACGAAAAGTGGACCGAATTTGCAGCCTGCTCCTCATACCCCAAAGCTTCTAAACCCTGCAATACGATATTCTGGAGGTAGGCCTGGCGGCTGTCGATGACGTTGAATACGCGCCGGCCGCGACCGAACGCGGGGGCGCTCACTCCGGGCAGTGCGTCGATGGCCGTCATCCATATGGCACGGTCCCCGGCGGCTTGAAAGGGGCGATATTTGAAATCGAGCCCCAGCAATCCGAATTTCCACAGTTGGTAGGCGATATCCTTGCCGACATAGGTCACCGTGCCGTCGGAGCGGACGATGATCTTCTCGTCGTCCTCCAGGTCTTTCCGGGAAGCAGATGCCTCCCCCCCTGCGCCCGTCATCATCACCCAGCAATTGCGGTTCTTGCCTTCCTTGACAAAATAGACAGCATCGCGCTCGCGCAGCAGCTGGAAGGCTCTCTGCCAGAAATGCAGATGAAGGATCTCGCTCTCCCGCGGGAGGAGGTCATAGTAGACGTTGATGCGCGCCATGGTTGCCAGGTGAGCGCGCACAATCCGCATCGCGACATGCTGTGCAAGTTCGGCAGTGGGATTATTCCCGGCTTCGATTGCCTGCAGCGTCAGACTGCGCCACTTCAGATTTTCTTCGGACTTCCCGTAAAATTGGGCGACACGTGCATAGACATCCCAACAGTAATAGTCGAACCTGCCTTCGAGCGCGTTAATGTCTTCAAGGGTTTTGCCGAGCATCCGCTCCAGCCCCACGACCACATCCGCAACCTGGACACCAGTATTGTCGAGGTAGTTTTGAACCTCGACGGTGTGTCCCAGAAACCGCAGGCAGCGAACGAAGGCGTCGCCGAGCGCGGCGTTGCGCAGGTGACCGATGTGCGCAGCCTTGTTCGGGTTGATGTTCGTGTGCTCGACGATGATCTTGCCGATTGTATCCGGTTCCGGTTCCCGACCGTAGAGCTTCGCTTCGATGCTCTGCAAGAGGCGGAGCGCCAGGCCGGCGCGATCCAGATAAAAGTTGAGATACCCGCCGCCGGCCACGGTCACTTTCCACACTCCCGGGATTGCCCGCGCTTCCAGTGCCAGCTCCTGTGCGATCTCCCTGGGGGCGCGCCGGACTTTGCGGGCAAGATCGAAGGCGATCGGGAGCGCCAGCTCTCCCATCTCGATGCGGGGCGGGGCCGCAAAAGGCAACGATTCGTACGCAACCCGATACTTCTCGAGGATGATGCTCCTCAACCTGCCTGCAATATTTCTTGTAAGGGCGGATATCATCGGAAATAGGTTTCCTCAGACGACTGGGCCGACAAAACATACCCTACTGGCACCGCCAATTCAATGCGCCGGCGAAAAAGGGGACATTCCGGCCTGTTTTAAAATGTTGTTGAACAGCAAAAGATTAGCGCGCAGGAGGAACGGGGTTCCGGATTGGGGCCAAAAATGCTCTGCGCTCACTGTTGTCCTCCGCGGCCTCTGTGTTGAGCTGCTGAAGCTCGAGGCTAGGCGCACGAGGTCTTGCAGGCCTTGACTTACCTCGGGACGACACCTAGACTCCACGCTTATGACATCCGACGAGGGAAAACGATCCGGGAGGATCCTCTTCATCGAACCGTTTTCAGGCATAAGCGGCGACATGCTGCTGGGTGCTTTGCTCGACCTCGGCATGGATCTCGTGCGGCTGGAGCAGAAGCTGCAGCTGCTGACTTTGGGAGGCTACAGTCTCTCGGCCACTAGCTGCTCACGCGCCGGCATCCAGGCCACAAAGTTCGACGTTCAACGCCATGAGCAGGGGGCGCATGGCCAGGCTCACCGCAGCTTCCGCGATATCCGCGCCATGATCGAATCCAGCGGGCTGTCCGACTGGGCCAGGCAAAAATCAATGGAAGCATTTCACAAGCTGGCGGAAGCCGAAGGCAGGATTCACAACCAGCAGCCGGACGATGTGCACTTCCATGAAGTCGGCGCCGTCGATTCCATCGTCGACATGGTCGGAACCGTGGTGGCCATCGAAGAACTGATGCCGGTGCGTGTGATTTCTGGGGATGTCAATGTCGGACAGGGCACGCTCGAATGCAGGCACGGCGTTTATCCCGCGCCGGGGCCAGCGACAGTGGAACTGCTCAAGGGCGTCCCCATCTACGCGGCTGTGAAAGCGGGCGAATTGACCACGCCGACGGGCGCGGCTCTCCTGGTAACCATGGCGGAGAGCTTTGGACCACGGCCGCCGATGAGGGTCAGCCGCATCGGTTACGGCGCGGGGAGCAGGGATATCCCAGGTGTCGCAAATGTCCTGAGAGTGACCCTGGGTGAAGAGGCGGCAATGGACTCTGGCCATGCGCACGGTGATGAAGTCGCGATTATCGAGGCAACGGTGGATGACATGAGCCCCCAGGTGTACGGCTACTTTCAGGAGAAGGCCCTGGAAGCCGGTGCGCTTGACGTTTTTGCCGTCCCGGCGCAGATGAAGAAAAATCGGCCCGGCATGCTGCTCTCGGTAGTGTGCAATCCCGATCAGGTCGACGCCATGGCCGCGCTTATTTTTGCGGAAACGACGACCATCGGTATCCGATGCCTGCTCGCCCGGCGTAAAACGCTCGACCGTGAATTTGTGGAGGTGAACACTGTATACGGCGCGGTTACGATCAAGGTGTCTTTCCGGGACGGGCGGCGGGTGAACTACGCACCGGAGTATGAATGCTGCCGCCGTCTGGCGCTGGAAACGGGTGCAGCCCTGAAGGATGTTATGGCCGCCGCTTCGCGGGCCTTCCTCGATCTGGATCAAAGTTCGTAATCCGCTCATTACCGGGAAAACACGAGAGCCCTCTCGTGTTTTTCGTGCATTTCGTGAATACGTAACCGGAGGTTGTTAGAGATGCCTGAAGACAAACACGACCCACCGACACAGGAACCTGTCGCCCCTCCGCCCCAGCCGCCTGCAGCGTCAAAAATCGGCATTGAAGATTTTGCCAGAGTCGAGATGAGGGTGGGCCAGATCCTGGAAGCCGAGAGGGTGGAAGGTTCGCGCAAGCTCATAAAAATGCGGGTGGACATCGGTTCCGAAATGCGCCAGGTGGTGGCGGGGATTGCCGGGGCTTATGAGCCGGCGGATCTGCTCAACCGGAAGATCATCCTTGTGGCCAATCTGAAGCCCGCCAAACTCATGGGCATCGTATCCGATGGCATGGTCCTCGCGGCGACCGCAGGTGAACGCCCGATCCTGGCCACCTTTGCCGAAGATGTTCCCAACGGCGCCCTGCTCAAGTGAAGGATGGCGTGCGGATCTGCCTCATAATCGTCACTTCGCATTGCGCTCCGGCTCGCATCCGGCGCGCCGTTTCCGAAGTTCCCGCGCGGGAAAGGTCAGACTACGCGAGCCCCGCGGGAGACCATGCTCGTGCAGGATCAGCGTCTTGAATCCCGTCAGGATTGCGATCGCCATCGAAGGGGATCCAGTGTTTTTCGGCTGCGGAACGGCCGCAAGTGCGGTCGTGATACCGATGCCCACCCGACGCGGCGGCTATTCCAGCGCCGGCTGTCAACCTGTGATAAGATCAATGCGACATTGAACAGGTTCGGAACAACGCAGTGAAGAGTGCAATTTGAATCCACAAGATTTCTACAAGCTGGTTGAAAAGGGGCTGGCACAAGTCGAACAGGAGCTGTACCGCCAGTCGAGTTCCAATGTGCAACTCATCGAGCGGATTGGCCGCTACATTCATGACAGCGGTGGCAAGCGCATCCGCCCCGCGATGCTCCTGTTGAGTTCACGGATGTGCGGGTTCGAGGGGCCCGCTTGCCACAGGCTCGGTGCAGTCGTTGAGATGATTCACTCCGCCACTCTGGTGCACGACGACATCATCGATGACGCCAAGATGCGCCGCGGTCACGCTTCCGTCAACGCTCATTGGGGAAACGAGATCACTGTCCTGATGGGAGACTGGCTCTACATGACCTCGTTCCAGATGGCTCTGGGCGAGCGGCACTTCAAGATCCTCGACATTCTTACCAGCGTGACCAGAAAAATGATCGAAGGCGAGCTTATCCAGCTGAGCGTGAGCCGGAACCCCGACGTGACCGAGGCGCAGCATCTGGACATTTCGATGCGCAAAACGGCTTTCCTTTTCTCGGCGTGCACTCAGATGGGGGGCATTCTGGGTTCGGCGAGCGGGGAACAGGAGGAAGCTCTCAGGCTCTACGGCCTGAACGTGGGCATGGCCTTCCAAATGGTCGACGACGTCCTCGACATTACTTCCGACGAAAGCACTCTGGGGAAGCCTGTTTGCAGTGACCTGAAGGAAGGGAAGCTGACTCTCCCCCTGATTTACCTGATGCGTGACGGAGAACCGGAACATCGTGAGCTGATACGGACCATCATTCGTGAAGACGGTTTCGGCGGTGTCCATCGGGATAAAGTTCTGGACCTGGTGCGGCAATATGGAACCGCGGATCGGGTTCTCGAAAAGGCCCATGAGTATGCCCGTCAGGCCAAAGGGTATCTTGCCGATTGCCCTGATTGTCAGGCGCGCGATGCGCTGATGGCCATCCCGGAGTACATTGTAGAACGCGACCGCTGAACCGGGCCGCCTCCATTTGCGATGGGATTGCGGCAGGGTTTCAGAGCATCCCGTCATTTTTTGCGGGCCCGGGTGGATCCCGGAAGATCCTCGACGAACAGCTTCTTGGGCTTGATCGGATTGATCTCCTGGTTTCCGGCTGCTGACAGGTTGGTGAGGATTTCCAGAGTCGGAAACGCCTCGACCGGTTTGCCCTTGAGGATTTCCTGCATGAACTGCATCCAGATGGGCAGTGCGACGACGGCTCCGGCTTCCTTGTCACCCAGCGTTCTCTTGGAATCGAATCCGACCCATACGGCGGTGGTGATCGAGGGGCTGAAGCCAACGAACCAGGCATCGGCAAAGTCGTTGGTAGTGCCGGTCTTTCCGCCCAGGGGACGACTCATTGATTTAGCTGCCTTGGCGGTGCCGTTCTGCACCACATCCTGCAGCAGGCTCAGCATCTGCTCTGCGATGTCGGGTTCGAGAACTTTGTGCGTCCGTGGTTCCGCCTGTTCCTTCTTGACGTGGTCGTAGTCTTCTATTTTGCGGATGAAGTAAGGTTTCGGCTGGATTCCCAGGTTGGGGAAAACGGTGAAAGCCGTGGCCATTTCCAGGGGCGTGGCCTGGCAGGCTCCAATGGCCAGCGGCAGATAGGGCTCCAACTGGCCGGTCAGGCCGAATCGTCTCGCCATCACCAGCACCGTCTTGATCCCGATTTCTGAGGCCAGCTTGATGGTAGGCACATTGCGTGATTCGATCAGCGCCTCGTGCAGCGTGATTTGGCCCTTGTATTTGCCGTCGTAATTTACCGGATTCCACACCCTTCCCAGTGCGTCGGTAAAACTGACGGGCTCGTCCATGATGGTGCTTTCCGGATCCATTCCTATTTCCAAGGCGGTCGAGTAGACGAACGGCTTGAAGGTGGAGCCGACCTGGCGCCACGCCTGGGTGGCACGATTGAACTCACTGGTTTCGAAATCGTAGCCTCCGACCATGGCTTTGATCTCTCCGGTGGCGTTGTCCAGAGTGATCAGTGCCCCCTGCGCCTCAGGGATCTGGTCCAGCACGACAGTGGCGGTTTTATGGACGTCGTCGAGCGCGGTGACCTGAAAGGTTGCGAGGTCCCCGCCCTTGAGGATTTGTGACGGCACTTTGGCCTTGGTCCAGGCGATTTCCTTGGGACCCAGCGTGGCGCGGTATTTGCCGATCCTGACCGTCATCTGCGGGTCGTCGACACTCTCGACCAGCCCGGTCGCCTGGTCGCCCGGGCGCAGAAGGGAACGCCAGTCCGGATGGGCATAGGTTTCGAGCCGCACCGAAGGATCCTTGAGCACGTTCGTGATGGGTCCGCGCCAGCCGCGTTTTTTATCCAGGCTGCGCAAACCCTCGCGCAGCGCCTTATTCGCTGCGGTCTGCATGTCGATATTCAAGGTCGTATAGACCCGCAGGCCCTTGCGCCAGATGGCATCGGTCGTGTAACGGTCCGCCAGCGACTGGCGCACCCATTCGACGAAGTAAGGCGCCAGATCCGTGTTGCGCGTGCGCGGTTTCAGCATCAGCGGCTTAGCCTTGGCTTCCTTGGCCGTACCGGCCGAGATCATCTTTTCGGCGACCATGCGATCAAGGATATAGTTGCGGCGGGCAAGCGCCGCATTCGGGTGCATCAACGGAGAGTAGATCGAGACGTTCCTCGGCAGTCCCGCAATCATCGCACATTCATCGAGCGTGACGTCCTTGAGCTGTTTGCCGAAGTAAGTGTCCGCCGCCGCGGCGACGCCGAATGCGCCGTGGCCGAAGTAGTGCTGGTTGCAGTAGAGCGTAAAGATCTGCCGCTTTGAATATCTTTTCTCGATCTTCCAGGCGATGAGGAGCTCCTTAACCTTGCGATCGAAGGTTTTCTCGGTGTTGCCCATGAGGAGACGCGAGAGCTGCTGCGTGATCGTGCTGGCTCCTTCCGCGCGTTCCATCGAAATGATGTCTTTGTAGACCGCCCGGAGCGTGGCCAGATAATCGATTCCGGAATGACTGAAGAACCTCTCGTCCTCGGCTGCCAGGATTGCCAGCTGCAGGTATGCTGGGATCTCCTCGTAGGTGACCACGATGCGCCGCTCGATGGCAAATTCCCCTATGACCTTGTTGTCGTCGGAGTAAAGATCCGTGATGACGTCAGGACGGAAATCCTCGAGACTCTGGATCTTGGGAAGGTTGTACTCGTATCCGAGCAGAACGCCGAAAGCAATCCCGGCCAGAGCGAAAAACATCGCCAGGATTCCGAACAGCCCATAAAGCCACCGGGGCAGCCGGCGTCGTTTCTGTACCCGAAGTCCTGCTGATAGCATGTCGCAGCGAATTATATCAGAATGGCGAAGACCGAATGACGAATGAATAGACGGATGGCATCGCCCGCGATGGTGTCTGTCCACACTTCAAGTGTCAAAATGCGTCGGCCTCGGCTGGTGCGGCATCGCTCTGCGGCAACCCTTTGGCTTTGGTATCGAGAAAGGTCACCCGCGCGGCGATGATTTCCGTCATATAGTGGCGCTCACCCGGCGGTTTTTCCCACGAGCGTGTCTGCAGGGAACCCTCGACGCAGACCAGACTCCCCTTATGCAGGTACTGGATGCACAATTCTGCGGCTTTGCCGAATGCGGCGATCCGATGCCACTCGGTGGTTTCCTGTGCGGCGCCATTGCCGTTGCCGGGGCGAAACTGGTTTGTCGCCAGGCTGAAATTCGACACTCGAGTGCCTCCGGCGGTGACTCGATCCTCCGGGTCCTTTCCCAGGCGCCCGATGAGAATGACCTTGTTCATGCTGCCCATTTTCTCTCTCCTTTACTATGCAGGTCCTCTGCGTCCGGTCCAATGAGGGGCTGCGCAGGTGCGATGATCCGTCAATCTACCTAACGGCGCCCGGGCCGCTTGAGCCAAAAAATCTACCCAGGAAAATCGGAAGCAACCAGGCAAAGGAAGAAGGCCATCTGCCGCGGCGCACGACCCAGGGTGGTGGCGGCCTGGCGCGGGCAGGGGGTCGTGCGGCCACCAGCCGGATGGCGATTTGGGCCATTTGCCGGAGAGCCGTTGCCCACGTGCCGGGTGCTGAATTCCTGTTTTCGTAGCCGCACGGCGCGGTTTTTCCTGTACAGGCGTACAGGCTATTTGCTTGACACATAAGACCCTCTTTGTTACATTTGAGCGGTTTTTCCCTATGGTTCAGGCGTGCTGTCCTCGGTAGGGCAATATCAGCGTCTGGCCATTGCAGAAGGTAAAGGAGAAAAGAGTTTGCCAACCTTCAATCAGCTGGTTCGATCTGGCCGAAAGAAGATTCGTTATAAGACGAAGAGTCCGGCTTTACAGGGGAGTCCGCAACGGCGAGGAGTCTGCACTCGGGTGTACACATCCACACCCAAGAAACCGAACTCAGCTCTTCGCAAAGTTGCCCGTGTCCGGCTCACCAACGGGATTGAGGTGACTACCTACATTCCGGGGGTCGGGCACAACCTGCAGGAACACTCCATCGTTTTGATCCGCGGTGGACGTGTCAAGGACCTTCCTGGGGTGCGCTACCATGTGGTGCGGGGAACTCTGGATTCCGTCGGAGTCCAGGAGCGCAAGCAATCCCGCTCCAAGTATGGTGCCAAGCGGCCCAAAAGCTAACCACTCCTTCAAAAAGCCGTCTTAGGGTTCACGCCCCGCGAGAATCTTCGGAAGGCATTTGCCAGAGCCGACGAGTTTCGCTCTCTGGGGAAGCATTTCTTATCCCAGGGCGAACCGGAATTATTAAAAGAGGTAGCAGGAGATCTTCAGGTATGCCGAGGCGGAGAGAAGTACCAAAGCGGGAAACCCTGCCGGATCCCATTTACAGCAGCACGCTCATCACCAAATTCATCAGCTGCATGATGATCGCGGGGAAGAAGAGCGTTGCTGAAAGCAATTTTTACGGTGCCTTGGATACAATCAAGGAACGGGCCAAAGATGATCCGGTCAAGGTGTTCAAGAAGGCAATGGACGCCGTCAGGCCCGTTCTGGAAGTGAAGTCCCGGCGCGTGGGTGGCGCTACCTACCAGGTGCCTGTCGAAGTGGCGCAGGACCGGCGCACTTCCCTGGCAATCCGCTGGATCATCTCCAACGCCCGCGCCCGCAGCGAGAAGACCATGAAGGAGAAGCTTGCTGCGGAAATCATGGACGCTTCCAACAATCGCGGTGGGGCGATCAAGAAGAAGGAAGACACCCATCGGATGGCCGAAGCCAACAAGGCTTTTGCTCATTATCGGTGGTAACGAGGCAGCACAAGGTGGCACGCTTAGTACCTTTAGAACGGACCCGGAACATCGGTATCATGGCGCACATTGATGCGGGCAAGACCACTGCGACCGAACGGATCCTCTATTACACTGGCATCACCCATAAGCTGGGGGAGGTGCATGAAGGTACGGCCACGATGGACTGGATGGAGCAGGAGCAGGAGCGCGGCATTACCATCACATCGGCCGCCACCACCTGTTTCTGGGGCGACTGCCGCGTCAATATAATCGACACGCCGGGGCATGTGGATTTCACCGCCGAGGTGGAACGCAGCCTGCGTGTGCTCGACGGTGCCGTGGCGTTGTTCGGGGCGGTGGAGGGAGTCGAGCCGCAATCGGAAACCGTGTGGCGCCAGGCCGACAAGTATCACGTCCCGCGCATCGGCTTCGTGAACAAGATGGACCGTCCGGGTGCGGACTTTCCGCGCGTGCTGAGCATGATCAGGAGCCGGCTTCGGGCTATTCCCGTGGCGGTCCAGATCCCCTACGGCATCGAAGATCAGTTCCGCGGCGTCATCGATCTCATCTCGCAAAAAGCAATCGTCTTCAGAGAAGAAACGCTGGGTTCGGATTTCGTGGTGGAAGAGGTCCCGGAGGAGTATCGCAAGGAAGTCGCCCATTATCGTGAACAGATGCTCGAAGTGATCTCTGACGTCGACGATCACCTCATGGAGAAGTACGTAGCAGGCGCCGAGGTTTCGGAACAGGAAATCAAGGCGGCCCTGCGCAAGGGGACCATCGGTCTGAAGTTCGTGCCTGTTCTCTGCGGGGCGGCCTTCAAAAACAAGGGCATACAGCAGCTGCTCGACGCGATCGTCAATTTTCTTCCTTCACCGCTTGATGTGCCGGCCGTGCGCGGCGTCGTCAGTGTGAGCAAAGAGGCCCCAGTTCGTCATGCAGCGGACGACGAGCCTTTCGCCGCGCTGGTTTTCAAGATCATGACCGACCCCTTCGTCGGCCAGCTTGCATTCTTCCGTGTCTATTCCGGGCAGGCGCAAACGGGGGCGACGATCTACAACTCCACCAGAGACTCCTCCGAGCGCGTGGGCCGGCTTTTGAAGATGCACGCCAACAAACGCGAAGAGATAAAGGAAGTCTACGCCGGTGACATTGCAGCCGCCGTCGGCCTCAAGAATGTGAGCACTGGGGACACAATCTGTGACAAACGACACGCGATCGTGCTGGAAGCAATTGAGTTTCCGGCTCCGGTCATTGCCGTTGCCATTGAGCCCAAGACCAAGGCAGACCAGGAAAAGCTCTCCATGGCTCTGGGCAAACTGATCCGTGAGGACCCGACTTTCAAGGTTCACACGGATCCGGACACCGGGCAGACGATCATCGAGGGCATGGGAGAACTCCACATCGAAATTCTCGTCGATCGCATGGTGCGGGAGTTCGGAGTGGCTGCAAATGTGGGCAAACCCCAAGTTGCCTATCGCGAGACGATCCGCCAGCGCGCCGAGTCGGAAGGCAAGTTCATCCGCCAGACGGGCGGGCATGGGCAGTACGGCCACGTCAAGATTGCGATCGAGCCGAATGCGCCAGGAGCAGGTTTCGTGTTCGAGAATGAAATCGTCGGCGGTGCCATCCCTCGAGAGTACATCGGTCCAACGGAGCAGGGCATCCGGGAAGCCCTGGAAACCGGAATATTGGCCGGATACGAAATGGTGGATGTCAAGGCTACACTCCTCGACGGTTCCTATCACGAGGTGGATTCCTCGGAAATGGCGTTCAAGATCGCCGGCTCGATGGCCTTGAAGGAAGCGGCCAGGCACGCCAAGCCGGTCCTGCTGGAGCCGATGATGGACGTCGAAGTGGTGGTGCCCGAGGATTTCATGGGTGCCGTTACGGGCGACTTGCATGCACGCCGGGGCCGCGTCGAATCGACCGAATCGCGCATGAGCTCCACGATCATCAAGTGCAAAGTCCCACTTTCAGAGATGTTCGGCTACTCGACCGACCTGCGCTCAATGACGCAGGGGCGGGCTACCTATTCCATGCATTTCTCGCACTACGAGGAGGCACCCAAAGCCGTGAGCGAAGAGATCATGTCGCGGGTCCGCGGGAGAGTAGTCACTAAATAGGCAGGAGTCTGGAGGTTTCCATGGCGAAGGAGAAATTCGATCGCAGCAAGCCGCACGTCAACATCGGGACGATCGGGCACATTGACCACGGCAAGACGACGTTGACGTCGGCGATCACGCAGGTATTGCACAAGCTGGATCCGAAGGTGGCGATTCGGA